>JAPDPQ010000029.1 GCA_034506395.1 candidate division KSB1 bacterium
GTGGAGCAAAACAAGGATGTGAAAATCTACGGCCTGGATCAGCCCAAGCAGGATTTTAAATCACTGACCGAAGTATTCGAGCTGGCCTGGAAGCATGAGCAACAAGTGACCAAATGGTTGAATGAGATGATGCATCTGGCTGTGGAAGAGAAAGATTACGCCACTCAGAGTTTATTGAAATGGTATATTGACGAGCAAGTGGAAGAAGAAGCATCGATGCTGAAAATCTTGAAGCAGCTCCAGATGGTCGGCGAAAAAGGGCCTGGCATTTTTATGTTGGATGCGCATTTGAAAGAGCGGAAGTTTAAAGGGTAGATTTCTCAAATTCCAAAATTCAATATCCAAATTCCAAATAAGATCCAATTACCGAAAATTTAAATTCCGAAACAAGGTAATTGGGTAATTGGGAAAAATGAATCCTTTCGAAGGCTTCAAATCTTCGGAAGGGTGATCCATCGATAAGCAAGAGTGAATAAACATATCTAGATTTCTGCAAAATATCAGATATCGAGTCATTGCGAGGAGCGAAGCGACGAAGCAATCTTATGGACTAAAGATTGATGAGATTCCTCCCCGCCTACTGGCGGGTCGGAATGACTGGTTTCAGCATTTTGCAGATATCTAAACCATATCAGGAAAGGAGCGTTCCTATGACTCAATTAAATCAGATTTACAAATGCGAAATATGCGGCAACATCGTGGAAGTTGTCCATACTGGCAAGGGGGAGTTGGTCTGTTGCGGCCAGCCGATGAAATTGTTGGTTGAAAATACCGTGGACGCCTCGAAAGAGAAGCATGTGCCTGTCATCGAAAAATCTGGCAATAAGGTGACGGTGAAGGTCGGTAGCGTGGCGCATCCGATGGAGGAAAAGCATTACATCGAATTCATCGAGCTCATGGCCGATGGCAAAGTGTATCGGAAATTCCTGAAGCCAGGCGAAGCGCCCGAAGCGACGTTTGAGGTGACAGCGGCGAAATTAACAGCCCGAGAGTATTGCAACTTGCATGGCTTGTGGAGAGCGTGATTTCGATTTTAGAATTTTAAGAAAATTTCTCCAACGGATAGAAACAACCCAACGGATTTTTCCCCATGGATGATAAAACAGCAACAGATGGCATTCAAAAAATATCGGCCGCTGTTCTTTCATCCGTGGGAAATGATTTTTTTTATCGAATGTAAAAATCAGGAGATTCGCATGAACAAAATTAACATCGATCAATTGCCCCAGAAAAAAGGCCTGGTTTCGGCCAGAGGCAAGCCCCTCACTTTGCTGGGGCCAGAGTTAAAGGTGGGCGATAAGGCGCCCGAGTTTCAGGTGGTGGACAATAATTTGAACCCTGTCAAATTGAGTGACTTCAAGGGTAAAGTGGTGTTGTTGAGTGTGACACCATCGGTGGATACGGGCATTTGCGATCTACAGGCGAAGCGGTTCAATAAAATGGCCACTGAAGTTTCGGGCGATGTGGTGATCCTGAATATCAGTGTCGATCTGCCGTTTGCGCTGGCTCGTTGGTGCGGCGCTACGGGATCGGATAAAATCAAAACATTGAGCGATTACCAGGATTGGAATTTCGGCCTGCAATACGGTTTGCTCATCAAAGAGACAAGGCTGCTGGCACGCTCGGTGTGGATCATCGATAAAAATGGCATCATTCGATACATCCAGATCGTGCCTGAGTTGCCAACTGAGCCAAATTATGACGATGCGTTTCAGGCGTTGAAGAAAGTGGTCGGATAAATTCCCAGCTTTTTAATCCATTAAGAGGAGTGATGGAGTGTTGGAGTAATGAAAGGTTGAAGTGTTGAAGCATTCAGGATTCTAATGCTCCAACACTCCAATTATGAATCTAATTAGGCTTCTGCAAAATTAAAATCTTGTAGTCATTCCGAACGGATCCGTCCGTCAGCCTACGGACGGAGGAGTGAGGAATCTGCATTTCTCATGAACTCAATTGATTAACAAGATTCCTCGCTACGCTCGGAATGACAGGATTCTCTATTTGCAGAAGCCTGCAACTGAAAAATTTAGGAGGTAAAATGAAACGTCTATTTTTCATCTTAGCCCTGCTGTTTTTAATCACCCCCAATTTATTCTCTCAGCAACTTCCTGCAGGAGAAGAAGCGCTAGGGACGAAAAAATACGATCAATACGAAAAGCCTGAGGTCTGCAAGAGCTGCCACCCTGATATTTATCAGCAATGGACCCAATCGATGATGTCGCAATCTTATGTCCATCATTGGGATGAGATTGAGTATTTCGATCTGGCAGTGGCGCATGGGAAGGCGGATTCGAAGTTCTGGCCTGTATCCCATGGCTGCAACGGCTGTCATGCGCCGCTGGCGTTTTTGGCAGGGCAGGTGCCACCACCTCGGCCAGCGGAAAATTCTCGAGCCAACGAAGGCGTCAGTTGCGATGTCTGCCACACCATTACAGGCTTCAAGGGCGATACGCCATTCAATTTCAGCTATATTTCTCAGCCAGGGAGGGTGAAATACGGGCCTAAACCAGGATTGGTCTCTCCGCATCATGAGACTAAGCAGAGCGATTTCATGACCCAGGCTGAATTCTGTGGCAACTGCCATAATGAAAAAGATCCCTGGGGCGTCTGGGTGAAATCGACACATCTGGAATGGAAAGAGGGACCTTATGCCAAAGAAGGCGTGCCCTGCCATCGCTGCCATGCACCCAAAGCCTGGGGCAAAAACGCCACGATGTCCAAAGAAGATATGGTCGCCCAGCATCTGTTCCATGGAGCGCATGATCCTGGCAAAATTGCTGGAACCATCGAAATTCGCATGCACCCAGAGGAGCGAGAGGTGGAAGTGGGTGGTACCGTGGTTTTGAAGGTGCAGTTATTCAATGCCAAGACAGGACATAAATTTCCTACGGGATCGGTGGAAGATCGCATCGTGTGGCTACATGTAACGGCGACCGATGCGGCTGGCAAAGAGTATCATCTGCCCGTGGATAAGAAGGGTTTCGAGGGCGAAGAGTACACCATTGCGGCGGATGTGCTGGCGTATCAGGATCTGGGCATCCCCAAAGGCATTCCCAATTTCAAAGGTGTGCAGCGGGATGGTGTTCCAATCGGTGACAGAATTTTCCGCATGCCCTATTTCGATGAACAGGGACGGATGACCATCATGCAATGGAATACGGCGAAACTGGGTGTAGACTATCGTATTGGCCCCAGAGAGACGAAGGTCGAGACCTACACATGGAAGCTCCCTGAAAACATCGCTGTTGGCAAAGTTACTTTCAAGGCTCAGTTGAATTATCAAAAATTGGTGAAGCCAGTGGCGGATTTTCTGGGCGTTCCTGCCGATGAAAGCGAAATCGTGCCCGTCAATTCGGCGACGACGTGGGTTGAGGTTTATGATTAATTTTTGACCGCTAATTTCGCTAATTTGTCGAATTGCGCTAATTCGTCATTTGGAATAATTAGCACTGGAGAGAAAACTCTATGATTTGCGATTTGCCAGTCATTGCGAGGCGTTTTTTGCCGAAGCAATCTTTTTAATGAACGAAGGATTGCTTCATCGCTTCGCTCCTCGCAATGACTGATGAAATATCAGTTAATGAGTTTTCGTCCAAACAATAATTAGGGCAATTAGTGGTCGATGGATTTTGCCCGAAATGATCAAATTGAATGAGGAGAACATAGAATGAGATTTCAAAAAGTGTTAATCAGCTTTGTCGTTCTGCTTTTTACTTTATCATTATTTCTTCCCACCGATTCCAATGCTATCCCCGCTTTTGCCCGTCGTTACAAGATTTCCTGCACCACATGTCATGCGCCATTCCCCAAGCTGAAACCTTATGGCGATGAGTTTGCGGGCAACGGTTTTATCATGGTCGAAAATGAAAAGGAGCGGGATTATGTTACGGCTGGCGATAATCTGCTCTGGTTGAACAAAGAATTCCCTGTAGCGGTGCGATTCGATGCGTATGCCCTATTCGATGACAAGACCGATATCGACAAAGACCTGCAGATTCCCTGGGGCTTGAAATTTATGTCGGGTGGCACGCTCTATAAAAGTATTGGCTATTATTTTTACTTCTATCTTTCCGAGCGAGGCGAGGTGGCAGGCATTGAAGACGCATACGTTCATTTTGATAACGTGTTCGGCACGCCGCTGGATATCATGGTCGGCCAGTTCCAGACCTCAGATCCGCTGATGAAACGGGAATTGCGACTGACGTTTGAGGATTATGTTTTCTATAAAACCAAAATCGGCGATTCCCGAACCAATCTGGCTTATGATCGAGGCTTGATGTTGGTCTATGGTATTCAACAAACAGGAACGGATTTGGTTGGATTGATCGTCAATGGTAATGGGAAGGGCGAAGCAGGGGCCGATCGAAAATTTGACGATGATAAATACAAAAATTTCGGTCTGCGAATCAACCAGGGGGTGGGCAAAATCGGCAGTATTGGCGGCTATTTCTATCAGGGCAAAGAGAAGCTGAACGCTTTTGTGAATGACATTACATATTACGGGCCTGATGTCAATATCGCTGCTGGGCCGCTGGAATTGACCGCTCAATACTTGATCCGCAAGGACACCAATCCGTTGTTCGTTTCCAATGCCACCGAGATCAAATCCGAGGGAATTGTGGCCGAATTGATCTATTCACCCAAGCTGGACATGTCCCGCTTCTATTTCACGGGATTGTACAACCGCATTGATTCGGATTTGGATGCTTATGACTATCATACGGCAACGCTCAGCGGCACCTATCTGGTCGCCCGAAATTTGCGGCTCATTGCGGAGTACACCAGAGATATCGAGTTCGAGATGAATCGGTTTACATTGGGATTGGTTACTGGATTTTAAACAAAAAAATTCCAACGGATAGAAACAACCCAATGGATGATTTCGATTTTCGATTTACGAATTTAGATCTTAGAATAGCGCTGGTACTGAAATTTTTGCCCATATTTCAATTTACTGAAAACAATGCAACTGATGATTTCCCACGAATGATAGAACAATCACGGATATAATTTTAACGTGCTGAATCATTCGTGGGGAAAAGTCGAAACCAATATACGGATGCCAAGCAGTCTAACAGATTCCTAGTTTTTTATCTGTGGCTGTTTTATCATCCGTGTGGAACCACTTTTTTAAAAGATAGGAGTGAACCCATGTCATCCAACCGACGAGAGTTTTTAAAGCAAGCGGGAATTGGGGGCGGCGTATTGTTGTTCGGCAGCGGGATGGTTCATGCCAGCGGCATGGGCAAGCAGGGTCAGCCCATTGAGCCAGGCCAGCATCAACTGGCGCCGTTGCCGTACGATTACAATGCGCTGGAGCCAGTGATTGACGAGCAGACGTTGCGATTGCATCATGGCAAACACCATGCAGGTTATGTGAAGGGCTTGAACACGGCCGAGATCAAGCTCAAAGAGGCTCGGGAAGCCAACGATTTTGCGTTGATCAAACATTGGGAGCGGGAACTGGCGTTTCACGGCTCGGGACATGTATTGCATGAGATGTTCTGGCAGAATCTGTCGCCCAAAGGCGGCGGCAAGCCCGATGGCAAATTGGCCAAAGCCATCGACGCTGAGTTCGGTAGCTTCGATGCCTTCAAAGCGCAGATGATCGCTGCCACCAATGCTGTAGAAGGCAGTGGCTGGGGCGTGTTCGCCTATCATGTGCCATTTAAAAAATTAGTTATTCTTCAGGCCGAGAAGCATCAGGATTTGACCATCTGGGGAGCAATTCCGCTTTTGGTCATTGATGTCTGGGAACATGCCTATTATCTCAAATATCAAAATCGGCGCTCCGATTTTGTGACGGCGATTTTTGATATTATCAATTGGAAGGATGTGGCGGCGAGGTTTGAAGAAGCCAGTGAATAAATCTCAAAAAACAAATTTCAAATAAAATTCAAATCTCGATTTTCAATCCCCAAACTTTCATCTGCAGAAATAATCAGAGTGTTTGAGATTTTGGAAATTGATGATTTGAGATTTATTTGATTTTTGAGATTTGTCTATTTGGAATTTTAAGCATGGGAATTGAGCTATGAAAAAAATGATCCCCATCATCATTGTCATTTTAGCATTCACCACACGGCTGTTGCCAAACTCTGGTGGCATCACGGGGCGGACGACTACGGGCTGCACCTGTCATGGAACGCTGAGCGCAGGGAATTCGGTGATAACCATCAGCGCCTCGCCCGATATTTTTTCAGGCGCTGGTTTTGCAGCGGGCAATACCTATACTCTGACCATCACGGTCACGGGAGGCCCCAGTGGGAATTCAGGCGGCTTTAATTTGAAAGCATCAGCGGGAAGCTTCAGCAATCCCAGCGCTGCTGCCAAATTGCAATCGGGCGAAGTCACCCACAAAAATCCCTCATCCCGAACCTGGACCGTAGATTGGACCGCACCCACCACGCCCACTGATTCGGTGGTGTTCAATTTTACGGGCAATTCGGTCAATAACAATGGGGATTCTTCAGGGGATGATCCCAC
Source organism: candidate division KSB1 bacterium (assembly GCA_034506395.1). Classification (NCBI taxonomy): domain Bacteria; kingdom Pseudomonadati; species Candidatus Zhuqueibacterota bacterium. The sequence continues at coordinate 6,487 of JAPDPQ010000029.1, forward strand.
CGAGGTTGCTCGAAGGACGGCCTATCGAACGACGGCGATTGTCGATCGGGACCTGCTGGTCGTTACCAGTTTCCAACTCTGGCAGAATTATCCCAACCCATTCAATGCCGAAACCACGATCGGTTATCAGATTCATCGGCCAGGTGAGGTTCGGTTGCGGATTTTCGATCTGAATGGACGGGAGATTTTTAGCGCCACGCAGCAGCATGGTACGGCGGGAACTTATTTCTTCCATTGGAATGGGATCGGCATGGACGGCCGCCCAGCGGCTTCGGGCGTTTATGCCTATCAGGTCACCTTCAACAATACGACCCAAAGTCGAAAACTAATTTTGTTGAAGTGAAAAAAATTGTTGATAATATGAAATAAAATTTGCATATTTTAGCGGTCTAAGTGTAAAAGATCATAGGGCAAATAAAGCAAAATAACTAAGCTGCTATTTTTTGACATCCCCCCTGTCCCCCCTTCAAAGGGGGGAATGCTGAAACTCCCAATGCCAGTTTGTGGAGGAGAGTGGAGGATGTAAAAGCAATTTTGCCAAGTAGTCCAAATTAACCCAATCAGGAGGGAGAATTATGAAGACAAATGTTGGCGCTACGGACAAACTGATCCGCATCGTAGTGGGTATTCTGTTAATCGTTTGGGGCATCTTTGGCTCCAAGATTTGGGTCATTATTGGCCTGATCCCGCTCATCACAGGCTTGATCGGCTATTGCCCGCTTTACACAGTGCTGGGTATTAACACCTGCAAAACCAAAACCCAGTGATCAGATAGTAAAGTATCATTTTACCCTGATTCCATTCGCCAATTGGCGGATGGAATCAGGCAATTTCATTTACCTAAAACGTCGTGTCCGAAATTTCTTATGTTCACGTCTTTCATCGATATTCTGAACAAACGAAAAGCGTCTCGTGCCATTGCCATCACGGCATTGAGCGACGAGATCATCCATAAATTGATGGCTGCGGCCCAGCTTTCAGCCTCCTGTTTCAATAATCAACCCTGGCGATTTTTATTTCTGACCGAACCAGAAGCGTTGGAGAAAGGTCGTAAAGCGCTCTCAGGCGGCAATAGCTGGGCAAAAACAGCGCCCTTGCTAATCGTTGGATTCTCCAAACCCGATCTGGATTGCCAGCTAAAAGATGGTCGTAATTATTATTTGTTCGATCTCGGCATGGCCTGCCAGTTGATTCTCTTGCAAGCCACAGAACTGAATTTGATCGCTCGTCCCATGGCAGGCTTTTCGCCGCAGGTGATCAAAGACGAATTTAAAATCCCTGCGGAGTGGGAAATATACGTCATGATCGCCGTAGGTTATGAGGGCGATATAAGCCAGTTGAGTGAAGACTTGCAGAAGAAATCCTTGGCGCCGAGAACGAGAAAGCCGCTGGCGGAGAATTTTTTTATCAACAAGTTTGTGTGAATTGGGCTGAAAGAAGTCCTTATTATTATCAAACGGGACAAACGTAATTCGTTTGCGGAAAAGAAATCCGTTGGGTATTAAGATTAAGTTTATCTTCCCAACCGATAGATGAATAGATATCTGCAAAATGAAAATTTTGCTGTCATTCCGAACGAATCCGTCCGTCAGCCGACGGACTGAGGAGTGAGGAATCTATATTTCTGATGCGATCAAATGATTAACCAGATTTCTCGCTTGGCTCGAAATGACATTCTGCAGAACTCGGATAGATGAATTCAACGAATAAAAAATTAAACTCCAAATATCTAACCAGGAGAGGTATTTTATGCGAAAACTACTTTTGGCGGCGGTGATTGCGATTGTGGCAATTGGTTTAGTAATCCCAATTCAGGCGCAACAGAAAAGCAATCCTGAAAAACAACAAGCAGAGCTTCAGAAAAATGTCACGACGATATTCAAGAAGCATTGTGCCACTTCGGGCTGCCATCGAGGCCAGAATCCCAAGAAGAAATTGAATCTGGAGGCGGACAAATTCGTCGCTGCCGTGGTGGACGTCCCGAGCTTGCAAGTGGACTCGTTGAAACTAGTAGATACAAAAAATCCTGAGAAGAGCTATCTGTTGATGAAGGTCAAAGGGACGAAAGGGATTGTCGGCGATCGGATGCCAGAGGAGGCACCGCCGTTGAAGGCCGAGGAGATCGCTGCCATCGAGCAGTGGATTATCAGCTTAAAAGTTGCAACACCTAAAGAAGGGACCGAGAAGGTTCCTGAGGGTGAAAAAAAAAGCCCAAAAATGAATGAAGAAGCGGCAGGGGATGGCTTTGAAGCCCCTCCTTTCTGGGCGACCCAGCTTATCAACCTGCCGACCACGCAGCCGATCGGGGAAAGAGAGCTTCTGTTTCGGGTATCGCATCGCTTTTTCCCTGCCGTGAGCGAAGGCTATGACCAGTATTACGGGCTGAATGGCCCTGCCAATATCCTCATCGGGCTGGGCTATGGGATTACCGATAATTTGAACATTGGTTTTGGGCATAGCAACTTCAACCACGAGTGGGAATTGGCAGTGCAATGGCGCATGGTGGAGCAGGGCAAACAATGGAATTTCCCGCTGTCGGTGAGTTTGAGGGCAAGTGGCAGTCTCATCACGCAAAAATCGGATGACGAATCGGTATTCCGTTCGGAGAACTTTAAATCCAATTGGCAATTGATGCTGTCACGGCAGTTCACCAATGCCCTGTCGCTGCTGCTGGTGCCGTCGTTCTCGACCAATACCTATTATCTCGATCCGTTGACGGAGAACACCTTTGCGCTGGGCACGGGCGCCAGGTTCATGTTCGTGGAAGACCTTTCTCTGGTCGGTGAATGGGCGCCAGTTCTGTCGGGCTATAAATTCCGACATAATTATTGGGGATTGGGACTGGAGTACAAGGTCGGCGGACATGTGTTTCATGTCTTCGTCACCAATTCATTTGGCCTGACGTCAGACCAGTACATTACGGGCGGAAATCTGGATATCAAGGATGGCGATTATCGGATCGGTTTTAATATTTATCGGACGTTCTGGTTCTAATTGTGGGACAAGTTGGCAACTTGTCCAATTGTAGGACAGGTTGCCAACCTGTCCTACAAATTTGGTCGCAGAATTAAATTTAAAAATTCATTTCTGAGGGCCAAACCTGACTCTGCTGATTTCATTAATTCTTATGGTAAGGTTTGATTCTGACATCCCCCTAAATCCCCCTTCAAAGGGGGACTTGCTATAGTTCGCCCCCTTTGAAGGGGGGACAGGGGGGATGTTAATGGGTGCCAAAATATTTATTTCGTTAATCTGACTACGAATTATGAATTTTCCAACTGCGCTAATTAAGGCATTAGCGAATCCATATGCTAGCGCACGTTGAAATTAGCGGTCTAAATTTCAAATCAAAAACAAGGAAATAAACCAATGGCTTCTAACGGCAAAGGAATCGAAAAGCAATTGTTCGCTCTGTTTCTGGTGGCACTGGGTGGCTGGTTGCTCCATCTCAGGGTTCATCCATTTGCGGATAATCCGACCAATTATGTGCCATTCATTTTCGGTTTAATCAGCGTCTTTTTTGTGCCTATCTTGCTCAGCTTCCGAGCGACGTTTTTGGTCGGCTATCTGCTGAACGGCTTTAGCGTAGTGATCGGCGTGGTGGCGATGATAACCTTCAGTTTGTCGGGCTTATCCAGTCCCGTAACATTTTCGGATGTAGTATTGCGAACGACCCTGCCGCATAATGTGATTTTGTTATCCAAACTGTTCATTGGGCAGATGGTGCTGTTCCATTATTATCCCACGGGATTGGGCAGAGTGTTTACGGCTTGGTGGTGGGCGAGGCATTTTGTGTATGTGGCGACGGTTTTTGCGGTGGGGCATTTGGTGATCAGGTAATTGGGTAACTGGGTAATTAAGGCAATTGGTTAATGGGAGATTGAGAGATGCTAAAACATTTTATGCGTGGCAAACTGGGGTGGTGGATTCTGCATGTGATCGTGGTGCTGATGGTGTTGGCGTTGGGATATTTTGTGCAATTTTGACATTACTTAGTCAGATTATTTAATTCACCACTGTTTACGGGGTCATTTCGAGCGAAGCGAGAAATCTGTTTATCAAACCGACTAATACTTAAACATACAGATTCCTTACTCCGCTTCGCTTCGTTCGGAATGACTCGACTAAGCTCAATATGACTAAGTAGTGTTAATTAATATAAGACAACAAGGCATCTTGTTCTGCAGTAGGTTTGTGATGTTTTAATGCAAAAAAGTTCCAACGGAAAGAAACAACCCAACTGATATTTGTTTTTTTCATCCGTTGGGTTGTTTCAATCCGTTGGGCATTGACGATTTCTTCTCATTGACTTTATTTTTAAGGAGCCGCAGGAATGAAAGTAAAAGACATCTTAGCTGCAAAAGGGACACATGTCGTTACGATCAATCAGGAAGCTACAGTCTACGAAGCCTTGGAGACATTTGCTGCTAATCGGGTAGGGTCATTATTGGTACTGGACGAGAAAGGAGGCATTGTGGGCATCGTTGCTGCCAGAGATGCGCTGATGGCTGTTTTGCGAGCCTGCGATGAAATTCGGAAAATCAAAGTAAAGGAAATCATGACCAAAAATATTATTATCGGTGATCCAGAAGACGATCTGGATAGCGTTGAGGTGATCATGACCGAGAACCGTATCCGCCATCTGCCGATCATCAAGGACAACAAATTGGCTGGCATCGTCTCCATCGGCGATGTGGTTAAGGCCCAGTTGAAAAATATTCATGTGGAGAACCGATATTTGAAGGATTATATTTTGGGGAAATATCCAGCTTGATTTTGATTTCGGATTTTAGAATTCGGATTTCGGAATTATTACTTGACATAACTGATTCCATTGCTTCAAGCGATGGAATCAGTGTGAAATCCTAAACCGTAATAGGGATAAAATTATAACCAATTAAGGAGACTCATCATGCAAAAGTACGTCTGCCAGGTGTGTGGCTATGTGTACGATCCCGCTGAAGGCGATCCCGATGGCGGCATTAAACCAGGGACCAAATTCGAAGACATCCCCGACGATTGGGTGTGCCCAGTCTGCGGCGCTGACAAGAGCCAGTTCGAACCGACAGATTAATTGGTAGTTCTGTTACGCATTGATTTAACAATTTAGCTTTGGATGATTTGAGTGGTTGGGGACACTTATCAGTAATCAGTGGTCAGTGATCAGTAGGTCAGTGGGGCAATATTTTATGCTCGCAAAATCTACTCGCTAAGGGTTGAAATGCTGAACTGATCAGTCATTGCGAGGAGCGAAGCGACAAAGCAATCAACTTTTTATGAAGCGATTGCTTCGCTTCCAGTGTGTGTGAAATCGTCTGATTTTTCTGTCATTCCGAACGGAGCGCAGCGGAGTGAGGAATCTATATGTCTCGAAAACATTTGGTATTAACCAGATTCCTCGCTTCGCTCGGAATGACATTACAATAATACATTCAATGTTTTCACACAGTATGTTAGTTCGCAATGACATTTTTTAAGTCATGTGACAAATTAAGCCTTAATGAGTAGACTTACTCAACCGACTTGACCACTTAACAACTCAACCAATTGATCACCCAACCACTCAACGAATCCATAAAACAGGAGCAATCGATGATTATCAATAATATGACGATATTAATGGGCGGTGATGCAGGGCAGGGGCTGGATTCTACGGGGTCTGGTTTTTGTAAATCTTTAGCTCGGGCGGGCTTGCAGGTTTTCAGTGTGCAGGACAATCGTTCTCGCATTCGTGGCGGGCATAATTTCTATGTGATCAAGACATCGGACCAGCCGATCGTTAGTTGGACTGAGCCTGTGCAGGTGCTGATTGCGCTCACCGAAGAATCGGTCGGCATTCATCAATCGAAGATTGTGCCAAGCGGTGCTGTGATTTTCGATTCAGAGATGAACGTGGATCAGGAAGCGCTGAAGCAAAAGCAGATCAAACCCATCGCTGTGCCGTTGGGCAAAATTGCCCAGGAGGTGGGCGGCAGCAAGGTGATGGCCAATACCGCAGCTCTGGGCGCTCTGGCTGGGCTGACACAATTTCCCATGGAGCATATCTTCTCGGTCATCAGAGATAATTTCAAGAAAAAAGGCGAGCAGGTGGTCGAGATCAATGCCAAAGTTTCGCAGGGGGCGTATGATTTTGTGCGGCAAAATTATCCCGATTCGTTCGGCTGGAAATTGCAGGCGGTGAAGGCGCCCGAGCGGATGGTGATGAATGGGAATGAAGCGATTGCATTGGGAGCATTGGTGGGCGGCTGCAATTTCACGGCTGCCTATCCCATGACGCCAGGCACTTCCATTTTTGAATGGCTGAACAAAAACGCTGACAAATATGGCATCGTTTCTAAGCAGGCGGAGGACGAGATCGCTGCGATCAACATGGCCATCGGCGCAGCGCATGTTGGTGCCAGGGCGCTGGTCCCGACCTCAGGCGGCGGCTTCTCGTTGATGGTCGAGGCGCTGGGATTGGCGGGCATGACCGAGACGCCCGTGGTGATCGTGCTGGCGCAGCGGCCAGGTCCGTCTACGGGATTGGCCACTCGCACTGAGCAGGCCGATCTGCTATTTGCGCTTCATGCCTCCCAGGGCGAATTTCCCAGATTCATCATTGCCCCAGGCGATACCAAACAATGTTTTGAAGCAGGCGCTCGGGCGTTCAATCTGGCGGAAAAATATCAGGCGCCAGCAATTATTTTGACAGATGATTTTCTGGCCACATCAAATCGAACGATTGATAAATCGGAAATTGATTTTAGCAAGATTAAAATTGAACGAGGCAAATTGTTGACCGATGCCGATCTGGATCGTTTCCAGGGGGAATATAAACGTCATGCGTATGTGGAAGATGGTGTATCGCCCCGAGCTCTGCCAGGTCATCCCAAAGCCGTGTTCCGAACCACCAGCGATGAGCACAACGAGGTGGGCGAGATCATCGAGGATGCCGAGACCCGCATCAGAATGCACGAGAAGCGGATGAAGAAATTGGAGACGGCGCTGCCTGACATGAACGGACCGATTCTGTACGGACCCGAAATAGCTGAGACCACGTTTATTTGTTGGGGCTCGACTTTGGCACCATTGCAGGCTGCGGTTCAAGAGTTAAATCAAACCAAAAAGAACAGCGCCAACATTTTGCAGTTTGTCGATCTCTGGCCGCTCAATGAACAGAAGATTCGGCCGTATTTCAAAAAAGCAGGGAGGCTGATCGCTGTGGAAGGCAATTTTACAGGCCAACTGGCAACGCTGCTGAAGATGACGTTGGGCATCGAGGTGGCTGGCAAGATTTTGAAATACGATGGTCGGCCGTTTTCGCCTGAGTATATTTTGAGGCAGTTTGAGAAGTTTTGAGACCGCTAATTTCGCTAATTTTTCGAATTGCACGAATTGGAATAATTCCTTTCAAAAGTTCCAAATCTTTGAAAGGATTATTATGCTATAATGAGGTATGGGAATAATGGAAGCAATTCAAATAAAATCCACAAATGGCGACCTTACAATTAAGATTGATAAATCAAAAATCGATCTGGATGTCATTCTTGAATTTTTGGACCGCTTACGAGTGGAGTTTTTAGCCCAAAAAATTGATTTCGATAAAGAAATACTCAAAATATCGGATGAGATTAAAGAGAACTGGTGGAGCAGAAATAAAGAAAGATTCGTTGCGGAAGTAAAATGAAAATTGTAATCGATACCAATATTCTTTTTTCTGCTCTTTTATCGAAAGAAACCTCATTAAGAAAGACTCTGTTCAGCAGGGATAATTATTTCTATTCTCCAAACTTTGTTGTGGCTGAAATCTTTAAACACAAAGAGCGAATCCTGAAATATTCGAAATCCGAGGAATCGGATGTCTATGAATTCTTAAATAGCATTCTAAAAAAGATCAATTTCGTGAACGAAGATTTTATTTCGATCGAGAATTGGCAGGAGGCTTTTAGACTTTGTTCAGATATTGATCAAAAAGATACTCCGTTTGTCGCTCTTGCATTAGAGCTGAACGCTATGCTATGGACTGGAGATAATAAGCTGAAGCGAGGATTGATTGCAAAAGGATTTAATAGCTTTTTTGTTCCAGACTTTTGATGCCTAAGATTGCTGAATAAAGCGAAAGCGGTTTTTCAAAGATTTGTTAGAAAAGGTGGTTCGAGTACTATAAAGAAATTGAATTGGCAATTCGGATGGTGAATTGAAAATTGTTAATTGATAACTATCGAGGAAAACATGGCAGAAGTCAAAGATTACGAAACCCATCATAAACCGACCTGGTGTCCTGGCTGTGGCAATTATGGGATCTGGAATTCACTGAAAGCGGCATTGGCTAATCAAAATATAGCACCGCACCAGGTCTTGATTGTCTCAGGCATTGGTTGTGGCAGCAAGCTGCCTGATTATACATATGCAAATGGCTTCATGAGCTTGCACGGCCGTCCGCTTCCTGTGGCTACTGGGGCTCATTTAGCGAATCATGAATTGAAAATCATATTGACCCACGGAGATGGCGATGGCTATAGCATGGGCGGCAACCATTTCATCCACGCTATTCGGCGCAATATCGATGTGGTAGATATTTATCAGAACAATAAAGTCTATGGCTTAACTAAAGGGCAGTATTCGCCAACCAGCGACAAAGGTTTTATTTCGAAAACAACCTTGAATGGCTCGATCGAGGAAAGCGTGAATCCCATTGCCATTGCTATTGCCCAGGGAGCAACTTTTGTGTCCCGTGGCTTTGCTGGTGATATGAAACATCTCACCTGGCTGATCGAACAGGCATTGCAACACAAAGGCTACAGCCTGGTCGATGTTTTCCAACCCTGTGTCAGCTTCAATAAAGTAAATACCTATCAGTGGTACATGAAGCGAGTCTATAAACTGCAGGACGATACCGATTACGATGTGACCAATCGCACGCTGGCGTTTGAAAAATCGCTGGAATGGGGCGATAAAATTCCCATTGGGATTTTTTATCAGGTGAAAGGCAAGCTGACCTACGCAGATCAGTTGCCCGTGCTGAAAAAAGGCGCTATGGTGAAACAAGCAATGAGAACCAGTGTGCCCGAAGAGGTGAAGAATCAGTTTGTTTAATTTTTGCTCATTTAGAGTTAAGTTGAGAGATGGAAAGATGGATTAATGGAGTAGTGCGATATTTCATAGCTTCATTAATCCAAAACTCCAGTTAACATTTTTTTATGAGGAGAATAAAACATGTTAAAAGTCGGAGATAAAGCGCCTGATTTCACGTTGAAATCAGATAAAGACGAAGATGTAAAATTATCAGATTATCTTGGTAAAGCGGAAATTGTTTTATACTTTTATCCGAAAGATAATACGCCAGGCTGCACCAAAGAAGCCTGTTCGTTCCGAGATAATATTCAACCTATCCGAGCAAAGAACGCCGTGGTGCTAGGCATCAGTCCTGATAGCGTGAAATCGCATCAAAGCTTCGTGAAAAAGCAGAACTTGAATTTCACCTTGCTCAGCGATCCCGATAATAAAGTGGCTCAAGCGTATGGCGCCTGGGGCGAAAAGAGCATGTACGGCAAAAAATACATGGGGATCCTGCGAACCACATTTGTGATCGGCAAAGATGGCAGGATCAAGCATGTGTTTGAAAAGGTGAAGCCGGAAGGACATGCGGAAGAAGTGCTTCAAGTGTTGGGCAATTAGGAAATGGGTAACTGGGTAATTGGCTTTTCGGGTAACTGAGGGTGATTTGGTAATTGAGTGGTCGGGTAATTGGATAATTTGTATCTAATTAAATGATCGCCTATTTTCTGATTAATAAAATAGCCTGATTACCAAATTGCCTAGTTCCCCAATTACCTGACAAAACTAATAGCAAAGGAGATAACGAATGTTTGAATATGAAGTAAAAAATAGAATACCGATACTGATGGCAATCAGCACCTGTCCCCGATGTCAGCGGATGAAGAAATTTTTGGAAATGAATGGTATCAAGGCGAAAATTGTGGATATTGATTTATTGCCGATTGAAGAAAAAAAAGCCAATATGAGATTTCTCCAGCCGATTAACCCTCGACTTTCATTCCCGACATTGATCGTGGGAGATTTGGCAGTGATCGGAGAAGACTATGAAGGCGCCAAGGAGGTGCTCGGCTTATGACCGTGGAGCAATATCATGAGGTCTTGAAAAAATTTGCCCCCAAGCAGGGGCTGATTTTAAATAACGATTGGGATATCGTTCGGCCATTGTTGGAGGGGCTATTAAAAAATGGCGAGCGCTATGGTTATCGCTCCTGTCCCTGTCGGCCAGCAGCGGGCGTGTTGGAGAAAGATCGGGACATCGTTTGCCCTTGCGTCTATGCCAAGCCCGATATTGCGGAATATGGCGCTTGCTACTGCTGGCTGTACGTGTCCGAGGACTGGAATGCGGGTAAAATTCCGCACGTCCAGGTGCCAGAGCGACGGCCTGTGGAGAAGATTTTGGATTTTTGATTTTTCTGCTAATGGGGCAAATAGATATTGTTAGGCCAAATACCCATCAATAATTCCCCGTTAATTAAAACTCAATATCATTGGCAAAGGGACTCATTTTGCGCTAATGGACATTGTAAGCTCTGTAAATTATATTCCAATTCGACTCACTGACGAACGATGGCGACATATTGTCGAGAACCATAACGATATGGCAGGTTTTTATTATGAAGTGTTAGAGACAGTGGAAAATCCAAAATGGATCTTTAAAGGGGATGAAGATGATCTCTGGGCAGTGAAGTTAATTTCAGAAAAGAAAGCATTGCTTGTAATATATAAAGAATCAAAAGAACAAAATGATGGTTTTATCATTACAGCATTCCTGACCACAAAACTTAACAAGTTATTAAAGAGGAAAATATTATGGCAACAGCAGCAGCAGTGAAAAATATTTTTCAGGCAGTGCCATATATCAAAAAAATTGGTGCCAAACACATCTGGTTTGATTTTGATGAAGAAGCAGATGTGCTGTATATTAGCCTGGAGAGACCTCAGAATGCGACCGATACTGACATCTTGGAAGATGGGGTGTTTCTCAGACTTCGAGGGAAAAAAGTCGTTGGGATAACGATTACCAATTTGAGCAAAAAATTTTGAAGCTTTTTCCTTTTTATTCCAATCAGAATCTATATAGCTATCGAATCGGATTTCAACTGTGCGCCAGCAAATATTGATAAATTTACTGCTGAATAAGAGACAAACAATAAATAATAGGTAAAATATCAGCAACCTCAAATTCCTAGCCTCGAGGAAAAGGAATGAGAAATAAGGCAATTTCATTTCAGGTTCAGAAAACGGTTCAGATCGGTACAACAAAATTTATTTTGTATAGCATCGAAAAACTATCAAAAGAATTAAACAGAATAATCCATCGCCTCCCCTTCTCTATCAAAATCCTGCTCGAATCCTTGCTCCGCCATGAGAACGGGGTGGAAGTCACCCAAAACGATATCATCAATTTGGCCAGTTGGAAAGCCAAAAATGTCCAGAAAGTCGAAATTCCTTTTATGCCTGCTCGGGTGGTGTTGCAGGATTTCACGGGTGTGCCCGCCGTCGTTGATCTGGCAGCACTTCGATCGGCCGCTGTTCGATTGGGGGGTGATCCGCAAAAAGTCAATCCACAAATTCCCGTCGATCTGGTGATCGATCATTCTGTGCAGGTGGATCGCTTCGGGACGAAAACGGCGTTGGCTTTCAATGCGGAAAAGGAGTTCGAACGAAATCGGGAGCGTTATGAGTTCTTGAAATGGGCCACCCATACCTTCAAAAATTTTCGGGTCGTGCCGCCTGCCACTGGCATTGTGCATCAAGTCAACCTGGAATATCTGGCTAAGGTAGTGCAACAGCAGAAGGATGAGACTGGGCAAACGGTCTTATTTCCCGATACGCTGGTCGGCACCGATTCGCACACACCGATGATCAACGGCCTGGGCGTGCTCGGCTGGGGCGTTGGTGGCATCGAGGCAGAGGCGACGATGTTAGGACAACCGTATTATATGCTTATGCCTGAAGTGATCGGCTTCAAGCTCACAGGGAAATTGCAACCAGGGGCGACGGCTACGGATCTGGTGCTGACGGTCACGGAGATGCTGCGCAAAAAGGGCGTGGTCGGCAAATTTGTGGAATTTTATGGGACAGGCCTGTCCTCGCTGAGCCTGCCTGATCGAGCCACCATCTCCAATATGGCGCCCGAATACGGCGCTACAGTCGGCTATTTCCCTGTTGATGATGAAACCTTGCGTTACCTCAGAAATTCGGGACGGCCAGAGGAACTGGCACAAATCGTCGAGTATTATTGCAAAGAACAGGGCTTGTTCCGCACCGATGAGACGCCTGATCCTGAATTCACCGACACGGTCGAATTGGATCTGGGCAACGTCGTTCCCAGTGTTTCTGGGCCGAAACGCCCCCAGGATCGGGTGAGTTTAGAGCGAGTTAAAAAATATTGGTATGAAACCCTGCAAGCGCCAACTGATAAGCGGGGCTTCGCTGTGAAGGAAGAAGATAAAGACAAAATTACCACGCTAACCGTAGGGGAACAGACCTTTCCGCTGCGACACGGCTCGGTGGTGATCTCGGCCATCACTTCCTGTACCAACACTTCCAATCCATCGGTGATGATCGGTGCAGGGCTACTGGCTCGTAATGCCGTCAAGCTGGGGCTGAAAACCAAGCCGTGGGTGAAAACCTCGCTGGCGCCAGGGTCAAAGGTGGTCACTGAATATCTTCATGCCACAGGACTGATGCCCTATCTGGAGGCGCTGGGATTTCATCTGGTGGGCTATGGCTGCACCACCTGCATCGGTAATTCAGGCCCGCTACCAGAGCATATTTCCAAGGCGATTAATGAAAATAAGCTGGTAACTGTCGCCGTGCTGTCGGGCAATCGCAACTTCGAGGGACGCATCAACCCCGATGTGCAAGCCAGCTTTTTGATGTCGCCACCATTGGTCGTGGCCTATGCGTTAGCAGGTTCAATCGACGTCGATTTGATGAATGAGCCGATCGGGTATGATCCCAATGGCCAGCCTGTTTTTTTGAAGGATATTTGGCCAAACGAGGCTGAGGTTCAGCAGTTGATCGATGAATACGTCAAATCCGAGATGTTTCAGCGCCAGTACAGCGATGTATTCGATGGCAATGAGACCTGGAATCGGGTGGCGGTTCCCAAAGGCGATGTCTATGAGTGGAATCCAAAGAGCACCTATATTCAGGAGCCGCCGTTCTTCAAAAACGTTACTGCCGAAATTCCGCCATTGAAAAATATTTTTGGTGCTAGGGTGCTGGCCTGGCTGCCCGATTCGACCACGACGGATCATATTTCGCCTGCGGGAGCGATCTCGCCAACTTCACCAGCAGGGAAATACCTCATTTCCATCGGGGTTCAACCAAAGGATTTCAATTCTTACGGCAGCCGTAGGGGCAATCATGAGGTGATGATGCGAGGCACGCTGGCCAATATTCGGATCAAGAATAAGCTGCTCCCAGGCATAGAGGGCGGCTACACGATTTACCAGCCCACAGGCGAGCAACTGGCGATGTGGGATGCTGCCGAAAGATATATGAAGGACGGAACTCCATTGCTCATTTTGGCGGGCAAAGAATACGGGTCAGGCTCGTCTCGGGACTGGGCGGCCAAAGGCGTTTTGTTGCAGGGCGTGAAAGCGGTGATTGCCGAAACCTACGAGCGGATTCATCGATCGAATCTTGTAGGCATGGGCGTGCTGCCGCTGCAATTCAAACCAGGTCAAAGCGTAGAAAGTCTGGGCCTGACGGGATTCGAGACATTCGATATTATCGGTATTGAAGAAAATCTGAAACCAGGAGCAGAATTAATTGTAAAGGCGACTTCGAAAGATAACAAAGTCATCGAATTTAGAGTCGATTGCCGATTGGATACGCCAGTGGAGTTGGAATATTATCGGCATGGGGGGATTTTGAATGCGGTGCTGAGGAAGAATCTATTGAATTAAATAAATGCCTAAATTTGCATAATATAAAAACGAACACATTTTCCAAACAAAATATAATAGGAGAAACCAAATGTCAAACCAAACCACCGCTGTCAAAGCTCTGAAAACCGCCATCGAAATAGAGGATCAGGGGCTATTGAATTTTTTGAAATTTGCCCGCCAGACCAAAGATACCACGGGCAAGAACATGTTCATACGATTGGCCATGGATGAACATGAGCATCGCCGCATCATCGAGAAACAGTTGGCCAATTTGATGGAGGGCAAGCCACTGCTCAAGATCGAAATTCCCAAATCCGAGATTGAACAGGTGGCGCCGACGATTCGAGAGAAACAGCAGAAAACCCGAGGCGAATCGGGCCTGCTGGAGATCGATGCGTTGAACACGGCGCTCGATTTAGAGCGAAAAGCAGCTAAATTTTTCAGGGATCAGGCCAATTTAGTGGACGATCCTGAAGCCAAATCCATGTTTATCCGATTGGCTGAGTGGGAGGACGCCCATTTCGACATCATTCAGGCGGAATTGGATTCAATTCAGGGCACGGGGTTCTGGTTTGGGATTCCTGAGTTTCAGATGGACGGGAAGTTTTGATCAGTGATCAGTGATCAGTGATCAGTGATCAGTGATCAGTAATCAGTGATCAGTAATCAGTGATCAGTAATCAGTGATCAGTCGGCGGTCTTCAAAGGGCAGTCGGTTGTTTTTGATAGCGAACTGGCTGGAAGAGGATGTTGTCTAAAATTGAAGCGAATAATTTGACATAGCCATATCATAAAATTTAGACATTTGCAAAAATGCAAAAACCCGCTATTCTGAGCGGAGTGAGGGATCTCTTTATTTGAGGGTGAACTGGTTTAATAGATAGCTTTCTCGCTTCGATCGAAGTGACGCAATATTTTTTGATGAATTTTTCTCATCTACCAAGCTAGCGTCAGCATGAACGTATCAATGATAATTTAGTTCGGAGGAAAGCATGGCAGGAAAAAATGTGGGCTTGATGGAAGCAATTCAAATTGCAATGGACGCCGAGGCAAAGGCCAATAAATTCTATGCAGAATCCGCCCAAAAAGTCACAAGTGAACAAGGCAGAAATTTGCTTAAACAATTAGCTGACTTTGAGCGGAATCATTACAACAAGCTGAATGAGCTAAAAATTTCTTTGGAAAAAGAGGGCAAATTCATCAAGTATGAAGGCACGCAATTTAAGCCGTTTCAAATAGAGGCAGCACCTGAAGCGGCGCGAACGCCCGAAGCTCATAAAGAAGATGTGCTCGATATCCTGGCGATGGCCATCGATGCTGAATCCAAAGCGCACCAGCACTATAAGCGAATGGCGGGGGAAACAAAAGATAAAGATGGTAAGGCGATGTTCGAAAAACTGGCCGAAGAAGAGACCATGCACCGCCGCATTCTGAGCGACGAATATTATCAAATCGCCAATAGCGGTGGCTTATGGGTTTGGGGAGAATGATTTTGATTGCTGGTTTCGGATTTCGGAATTAGGTTTTTGAATACCAAATCCCAAAATACAAATCCCAAATAAATTTCAATTTTCAAATGATGAGCGGACCTTTAAAACCGCTAATTGCGCTAATTGTCCGAATGACGCTAATACGCCATCTGGCAGCTAATATCAGTTAGCCCAAATTAGCGAAATGAGTGGTGAGGACTCTTTGATTGTGAACCTTTAAAAGGTGGAGGATTTTTCGATTTGAACATTGGAAATTGAATTTTGGAAATTATTTGGATTTTGAAATTTGGGGTTTAGAATTTTCAAGGGATCTTAAACCATAACAATTGTCGCAGGAGAAAATCATGTCCTTAACCGTAGAGCAGGCGCTGAAGGTCGCCATCGATGCGGAAATTCAGGCCTATAATCTTTATACCAGCGCTGCCCAAAAGATCAGTGGGGCTGGCACCAAAACCATGTTGACGGAATTGGCGCAGCAGGAGCTGGGGCATCGGAGAAAATTGGAGCATGTATTGGCGAAAAAAGACTACAGTGTGTTAGGCAAATCGGTCCCGAAAGAGAGCCGAGGAATTGCCGAGTTTTTGGCCGATACCGAGGAATTGCCAGCCAATGCCACCACGCAGCAAGTAATGATCTTCGCCATCAAAAAGGAAGAGCGGGCGTTCAATTTTTACACCACGCTGAAAGATCAATTTTTGGGCACAGAGCTGGAAAATTTGTTCAGTGGTCTGGCAGCGGAAGAACAGGGCCATAAGGTCAAATTGGAAGAAGATTACGAAGAGCATTTCATGCAGTGGAATTGAAAGGGGGCAACTTGAAATCGATCGCCATATGGTGGCAGGCGTTCCGCTTTCATTTTGTGCCGCCTAGCTTTATGCCAGCCATCCTGGGAAGCGTGCTGGCCTGGGCACTGACAGGTCAATTCTATTTCTGGTATTTTCTTATCGCTGTCATCGGCGTGACGATCAACCACATCGCTTTGAACATGACCGATGACTATTTCGATTACAAGCACTCGGTGGATCGGGCCAAAGATCGGGAGAAGAATCCCTACTCCGGCGGCAGCGGGACGCTCACCTCGGGGCTGATCCAACCGAGAACCATGTATCTGGTCTTGATGGCAGGCTATGTGATTACCATCCTGCTTGGTCTGTATTTGACAGCGCTGCGAGGCTGGTGGGTGTTCATTATCGGCGCTTTTGGAATGGGTTGCGCCTATTTTTACACGGCCCCGCCTATTCGGTACGGTTATCATGGCTTTGGCGAGCTCTCCCAATTGATCAATTTCAGCCTGACCATCGGCTTGGGTGCTTACTACGTTCAGGCGCAAGCCTTTTCCAGCGAAGCTGCTTGGGCTCTGCTGCCACTGGGCTTCATGATGTTTTCGATGATCACCATCAATGAAATCCCTGATGAAGCCGACGATCGGGCAGGCGGAAAAAATAATCTGGTGGTCATTTTTGGCAAAAAGACAGCGGTCTGGTTGTATGGCCTTAGCATGGTGATCGCCTATCTTATCGTGCTGGTCACGCCGCTGCTGAAGCTCACCAACCCCTGGATGCTTTTGAGCCTGGCGACGCTGCCGTGGTTCATCAAAGCGTTTTCGATTTTGTATCGGCATTATCAGGATGCCCTGCAGATGTCGCCTGCTAACATGCTGACCATTCGCATCCATAACGTGACGGGCTTGCTGCTAATCGCCGCTTATGTGATTCAGGGCTTGAGAAATGGACTGCCATTTCGCTCGATACTCTTGGCGCTGATTGTTTTGGTCGTATTATATTTGCCCGTGGTTTTGACAGTTTTTATTCCGATCATTCCAGTGAAGCCTGGTGAGAAATATGTCAAGAGGAGTTAACGACATTCGATTGCAATATCTCCACCCAATGATAGATGTTCAGTGAAATTTCTGTTACCCCAGAAATGATTGACTTGACCTGTATCGACCCAATATGGTGACTATGTTTATTTTGAATATTTCATGCAAACCAGTTGGTATATCAGACAGGTGGAATTATTTTGTTTGAGCACTGGCAAGAAATCATCGACTGAAGCATATGAAGACTAAGATGGACTGCAATTCGTGGCTCCTGGCATTAGGCTTGATAATTGCCATCAACACGACAACACCTCTGGTGGATCCATTCAGTAATAGTGGTGCCGATGCGATGCTTGAGAGTTCGAACAGCTTGTCGACCATGCGGTCATTTCACCAGGATTCAATGCGATCAGGATCAATGGCGCTGCCAGACAGGACGCTTTCAGGAATTGATTCATCAGAGGAGGTATCCCCTTGTTCAAAAGCGGCGCTGATTGCAAGTGTTGCTGGCTTCAATTACTGGTATTATAAACGACTCAAGCCCGTTTGGTGGGACGGCGATGGAGCTCATTTTCATTTTATTAATGACTGGTACAGAAATTATGCTCTGGAACAGGATAAATTCAGCCATTTTTTTGCTGCTCAGTTTATGGCCCGTCAATGGGCGACCATTTGTGAAAACCTGGGCTGGCCGACGGAGCGGGCTTATTTCTGGGGTGCGATCTGTGCGTTAACGACTGAAACGGGAACTGAGGTCTTAGATGGTTTCACCCGTCGTTTTGGATTCAGCTTTCCCGATTATCTGGCTGATATTGGCGGGGCATTTTTTCCTTACTTTCAGCAAAAATACCCAGCTTTGCAACACATAAAAATGAAAATGAGCTATCGAGCATCTCCGTTTTATCTCGGTGGAGGAACCGATCTTTTTGAAGATTATGATGGCATGACTTTCTGGTGGAGCTTTAATATTCGTCAGCTTCTGCCTGTTCGAATAAAAAAATATTACCCCTATTTTCTTTGGGTGGCTGTTGGATATGGAGTTGATAGGGTATGGATTGGACCCCATCGTACTCGACAACTCTACCTTGCACTTGATTATAATTTCAGCAATGCTCGGATAAGAAATCGATTGATTAGGTATCTGTTGAATTTATTGGATCTGGTTCATCTCGGTGCTCCTACCCTGCAATTATATCCTTTTTTCAAAAATTATGGTTATTTCTACTAATTGTTAGAGAGGAGGATGGTCATGAAAGCTCACATTATTTTTCTAGTAATGATTTTGATGGTGAAGGCATCACCAGTAAGCAGCTCGCAACGATCTGGTTCACCAAAAGACACGATTGTGGTCAGTCAAAAGCAGATCTATAATTATCGCCATGAACTCGGCCGCGCCATTTTGCTTATTGTACAGACCAAATCAGACAGCGTTATTCAAGGAAAATTTGAAAAATTAGCATATTCCTTATTAATACTCAAAGATCAAGATGTTTATAAGGCGCAGGCGTTATCGGATATCAAAAAAATTACTGCTATTACAAAACGGAATTTAAATACTAAAGGTCCTCTAATAGGGATGATTATTGGCTTCGTTGCGGGATTTGCCATCGCAGCGATAGCTCAGGAAGAAGAACCCTCACCACCTCCTGATTATGGTGCTAATGAGCCGAATTTGAGCAGCCAAGAACGAATGGAACGATCAAACCAACAGGCAATAGCTCAGAGTCAATATCAGCGGGAAGTTGAAAGTGTTCGCTTAAGAAATCAAAGCTTTTTAATATTTTTCCCGCTTCTCGGTGCTGGTATCGGATCGTTGATTGGTAAAGCGGTAGATGATGAAAAGGGACAATCAATCTCAACTACAGTTTATATTTTTGCTGATAATATGAACGATATCGAACGTCAGCAATTGGGCTTAGTAAATTACCAAGGTCAATGACCAATTAGGCAACAAAAGTCCGATCACCAAAATTGAGAACTGCAATGCTATAATGATTATTCACTTTAGTCTTATTGATTATATTTACACTTAATGTTGACAGTTTTTATTCCGATCATTCCAGTCAAGCCTGGTGAGAAATATCTAATAAATAAGACAGGATTAACTGAATTTTCAGGATAAATTGTTAAGAACTTTTTGAATCATTTCTATCCTGTGCATCCAGTCGAAAATAGAACCAAATCATGGAGGGAATCAATTTGGAACTGGACAAGAACAAATTAGCCGAACACAACGGCCAGGAAGGTAAAGCTGCTTATGTCGCTTTTGAAGGAAAAATCTATGATGTGACGAATAGCAAAATGTGGAAAAAAGGCTTGCACATGAATCGACATCATGCAGGCCAGGATTTGACCGATGCCATTAAGGCTGCTCCCCATGGACCTGAAGTGCTAAATCGGTTTCAGCAAGTGGGCACGTTGCAGCTTGAAAAAGGGCAGGAGGCGCGTCCGCCATTGCCTAACTGGCTCAATAATTTCTTTGAGAAGTATCCGTTCTTTAAACGACATCCCCATCCGATGGTTGTCCACTTTCCCATGGCGTTTTTCATGATTACTTCGATTTTCTTATTCTGGTATTATGTGATCAGCCCCGCAGCTTGCTTATTAGATGCAATTTTGTATATGCATATTTTGGGGACGCTTTCGTTACCCTTTGCGCTGATTACAGGTTGGTTTGCTTGGCAAGTTAATTATCTTGGCAAGCCCATTAGCAACGTCACCCGAAAGATCATTTTTTCGATCGTAGTGCTCATTTTTGATATTATTGTCTTTATTTCGATTGCGGGCAATTTGCAATTGTTGGCTCATCCCCAAGGGATTCAATTGGCCATACCGATCATGATCTTTTTATATTTGCCGATGGTGGCCTTTATTGGCCAGCAAGGGGGCGATTTGGTATACTAATTTTAACCAAACTGATTGCCTATTTCAAATGGAGATCGGTAAATCAGGCGCTATCGTGGGGACACGGTGAGCGAAGAGGGACGATTTCAACGAGAGCATTATTAGAAGAGAATCAGTCACTCGATGTAATTAGATAAGATATATAAAAAATGCAGCGGCACAATCGCTGCATTTTCAGTTTTACTTGCATAATCATAAGCAGAGATCGAAACTAAAAAATACATACGGTAGAAAAAATCAATGAGGCGGGCCTCCGATTAGTGAAATCTTGCCCAAAACCGAATTATCGTAGCAAGCCTCGAAATTAGATGATTTCAATTACGCCAGGGTGTTGTTCTATCACTTCACCGATGACAGCGATGGTTGACA
This sequence comes from candidate division KSB1 bacterium, assembly GCA_034506395.1. NCBI lineage: Bacteria > Pseudomonadati > Candidatus Zhuqueibacterota bacterium. The sequence continues at coordinate 27,009 of JAPDPQ010000029.1, forward strand.
CATTGTTTTGTTCCAATTTTTCCAGCAAGCGATCGAGTTTCTCCTGTGCGACCGAAATCAATAGCCCCCCAGATGTCTGGGCATCGAACAGGAGCGTGGAGCGTGCCCAGTCGAGCGAATCTGGGATGATCACCTTCTGGTTCAAAAAGTAGCGATTGTTGCTGGTCCCGCCTGGCACAAACCCGTCATTAACCAATTGAATTGCCTCTTCGAAGATAGGGACTGCTTGATACCAAATTTTAAACCCAACCCCGCTGGCAACCGCCATCTCATATCCATGTCCCATCAAGCCAAAACCTGTGATGTCGGTACAAGCATGGACGCCAACCGCTTGCATGGCCTCTGAAGCAGCTCGATTTAACGTGGCCATTGCCTCAACAGCGCGCGTCAAAAGGTCTCCCAAGTTTTGACCCGCTTTCAATGCAGTTGAGATAATTCCAGTTCCCAGTGGCTTGGTCAAAACCAATCTGTCGCCTGGTCGGGCACCAGCATTCGTGACAACCTTGGCAGGATGGATAATCCCGGTGACCGCCAAACCGTATTTTAGCTCTTCATCCATAATGGTATGGCCTCCGACTATCACGGCGCCGGCTTCGCTGACCTTGTCGTATCCGCCTTTGAGAATTTTCACCAATACATCATTGCTAAAATATTTTTGGTGAAAACCCACGATATTCAGGGCGGTTAGCGGTCTTCCGCCCATGGCGTAAACATCGCTCAGCGAGTTAGCCGCTGAGATGCGACCGAAATCATAGGGATCATCCACAATGGGGGTGAAGAAATCGACCGTCTGGATTAGCGCAATCTCATCCGATAATTGATAGACCCCAGCATCATCGGCCGTATTAATTCCTACTAATAAGCGCGGATCATTCGGCTGTGGAAGCTGTTGCAATATATCGCCTAACTCCGTTAAGCTCAATTTTGATGCTCAGCCAGCACATTTTACTGTCTCGGTCAATCGTTTGTTTTGGCGTTCCGACATTTACTATTTGTTCTCCACAAATTTGAATGAATGTGATGAACCAGCAGCTCTAGTTAACTAGCAGAAGCAAAGCAACAATTTACATAAGCTATCCAATATTGTCAAGCCATTTTTTAATCATAATATCTTGGGATGCTCACATTCAAACTCATTTGGGAAAGAATGAAATCATGCAACCAGAAAATTGACGGTGAATTATTAAATATCGTTTCGATTAAACAGGAGAATTGGATGAAGGCCACACGAAAAATTTGAAACTCTATTGCTGGCCTCAAACCAATTTATAAGAGTTTTTCTCAACTTTTAAGACCGGAGAGCTCGATCCGCTTTAGAAATGATCAATTGAAATAGATTATACGGCCTCCACTCGATCCACCGAAGCGGGGATTCACGATATTGTTGTAGATTGAACCAAAAGTATAACTAAGGCCGATCGAAGCCCAATAATCATAGGAGGTTTCTAATTGACGGCGTCGAAGCAATACTTCTTCAAGGGTCGCTCCTTGCCGGGGTAATGAGATCTGATCGCGCAAGAATGAAATTGAAGCATACATATTGAACGAAAGCCCTTTGAAAATCCGGATGTTCAAAGAATTGAACAAATAGAGATGATATTTTTTTAAATCATGCAGATATTCGGAGCTGTTCAAAGAAGTATAAATTGATCCCCATGGCTGTTTGATGTCGTATGAGAGGCTCAAACTGTGCGAAAACAATGATTCTTTTGTTTTCAGATAAATGGTCTCTTCGATATAATTGACGTGGCTGGCCTTCAGCTTATAGATCAAAGTGAGAAAACGTCGAGTTGATTCCGAGTAAGGAAAAATGCTATATTCAATACCTGGTGAGGCGGTGATGCCTAGCTGAGTGTTATTATAAGTGGACGAAAAAGCAGACCCACTAAAGCCCAATGACCAATGACTCCCCAGGCCTTTTACTACATCACCACTTAGGTTGTAATTGCGCCTGATATCGGTATAAGTATAATCTTCCCCGTAGTCATATTTGGTCTCTTGATAGCTGCCATATAACTCAAGCGCGATTTTCCAATCCTCTGTCGTTCGGTTTGCCTCAAAAGAGCCGCTCATGTAATTGTACTTGTAGGATTTTTCTCCGCTAAAGGAGCCACGCACGCTGGTGCGAAAGGTCCAATAATTCCATGGGTCCTTGACTTTTTGAACGGCTGCTGTCGATTCTTGGGGAGCGTTGTAGGTAATTTGTAGCCTCTCACGTTCTGTCGTGTGAGCTACATATTGAACCAATCCTAACTTAATTGTGTTCACAAGACCCTTCCGAATATCGTCTTCGGTATCGGTCTTTTTCGAAATGTATTTCAGCGTATTATTTTGACCTTCGAATTTTTTCAATCCAATAAAGGCAAGGGTAAATTCATTTCCTCCGCCACCTGTTTGCTGGGTCGTGAGGAGAATGTGGACATCGGCATCAGCGCGATCGCGGACGTAATTCACGAAAGTTATCTCGGTGCGAACATAGTCAAAATCCAGAAAATAATCTGGCGTGTCAATGAAAACCTTCACTGCTTCCTGTGGCGAGCTTTCAGACTGGTTTGGTTGATCTTGAGCGATGGAATTTTGATGGCGCAATAGAGAAAAAATGAAAATGAATAGCGCGGCAGAAAAAGAACGGAAAATGTGACTTGAGATCATAACTATGCCCTTTCTTTAAGTTAGTGGTATGGGTTATTCGGGGTGAATGGTGAAAAAATCAGGTTGATCTGTCGCCTCGACCTATTAATTTTGGAATAGCTGTCCTTGGTCACTACTAAAAGTTTTGGCTTATTTATAAGGACCGATCTACCAGCTAAAAAGTTTTACTATTTATTCGGAAATTACGGATGATTTTTGAAATGGGTTTCAAACTAAAATTTATTTTATCAGCTTTCTACAAGCTTGACGATTGATAAAAGTTTGGATTGAAATGCGAGCAGGATCGATCGGATAAAATGCTCAAATTCAAGCGTATTTTTTAATCGATTCCCTCTTAATCAACAATAAGCCCATTGGAAGAAAAAGGGTGTTCATTTAAAAGAAATGCCGCGGACGCAAAATTAGGATCGTCAAATTCTGGTATTCATCGTTTTGAGCTAGATGAAATCATGATAACCATTTGCAACTCTGACGCTATGTTTGTCTAATACAATGGCAATCATTTCAATAATTCGTCGATCCTTTTGAATCGATAGCCCCGTTGGAGCAATTCATCGATCAGTTGATCTAATTTGTGATAAAACTTATCAGTTCTTCGCGGGTCGCTCCCAATATGAAGCAACAAAATAAAACCATTCAATCCATGAGGTTCTCTCCGTTCAAAATCTAAAATACTCGCCATGATAGTATCGCTGGATTGATAAAGATTACCCAGTTCCGGATAGGTCCAGTCTGTATGGGATTTTGTGCCAGGAGAGAAATTGATAAGCGTGAGTCCAATTTGTTGAGTCCAATCAGCAACAGTGCGATTATACCACTCAAATGGCGGCAAGAAATATCTCGCTTGGAATTTGTATATGCCAAATTGCTCCATAATTGCGTAATTGTTTTTTAAATCATCGAAGAATTGTTCACGGCTAACCAGTAAGCTATCCCGATTGTTCCAATCGCAGTATAGCAGATGATTGTCGGAATGAGCACCCAGATAATGCCCATCGGACTTAAGATCAAGAATGTCATTTTTAAAATTTGGGTTGCGATAAAAATTGCCTGTCAGAAAAAATGAGGCCTTGATGTGATATTTTGCTAAAACGGATCGAATATGCGCCGCCCCATCGGCGAATTCATCACCTGTGAAAACCAGAGCCAACTCCTTTTTGTTTGGATCACCGCGAATGATGGCTCCCTGGTGATAAATAAATTCATTGTCGCGCATCAAAACTACGGAATCAGGTAAAATTTTGGACTGTGAGATCTGATGTTTCAGAAAAGGGGCATAAAACGTTTCGGCCCCGAACGATTCGCTGATCGATGAGATCCCAATCGATAAATCCAATTGATGTTCGTGGTAGGTTTGCTCAGTAATGATTTTCGATTTTAACAACTGGAGTTGGAAAGGATGATCGAGAAGCATAGAGAGCTGTCCTCGAACGACATTGAATTGCGAGAATTCTTGAGATGTCATATTTGACATCAGGAAATGGATTAAAGTGGTGAGTAAAATCAGGCTCATGAGCAATTGTCTCTCAATCGAAAGTTACTTTGTTAAAAAAATAGGACAGTGCGATTCAAAAAGCAAATGACGATGTCGGGCCTGAAGGTTTTGAGGCTCATCAGCAAGGAGTCATGTTAGGGCAATCATTCCAAGTATCTCTGGACCAAACCCCTTTTAGATAGCCGACCTGAATGCCACTGGATGACCGATCATGCAGTTCTGATGAAAAAGATGAAGCAGTCAGGTATCTTGAAAACGCAACGAGAATTTGAGAACCAACCGCTCAGCAAATGCGACGAAAATATAGCAGGCAAACGCCAGCGAGAGCGAAAGAATATAGCTCCATTTGAATGCAAAGAAATAATGGAATATGATCCAAACGCTAGCCCCTGCGATCAACGCAGCCACGGCGCTTCGCTCACTGCCGAAGCGAGTAAACAAGCCAAAGACCAAAACCACGAATATCCCAGCGCTGCCGAACGAAGAGGCATCTTTGACCAACCGATAAATTCCTTCAGCATGGAGGGCGAGGAGATAGGCGAGCACCCCCATAATGATCACTAACGAGCGGACGATGGTTAGCCGATGCTTGTCCAGAGTCTGCGGTCGAAGGGAAAAGACTAAGTTGTGGGAGAATAATGCTGAAGCTGCTAATAAGGCGCTATCGACAGTTGACAGGATCGCGGAAACCAGAGCTCCTGCGAACACGATATAAAGGAATCGGGACAAATGCTGTTGCGCCATGAGGGGCAGAATATGTTCTGGGTCCTCGAGATTGGGCAAAATCGTGAAGCCGATCAAGCCGATGAATAGTGGGATGAGACCGACGCAAAAATACAGCCAACTGGCCATGAGCGATGACCCACGGGCAATATTAGGAGTTCGGGAAGCGATCACCCGGGAAATGACTTCCTGCGCTACCACCGAACCACAGATGGGAATGGCCCAGGCTTCAGCGATGGTAAAAATTGATGATGGGCCGGACTCAATGTCTATTGGGATGAACGAGAGTTTCTGAGGCGCCACTGAAGTGATCGCAGCACCAATTCCTCCATGCTCTCCAATGACCGAAAAACTGACGATCATCAAGCCAGCGATAAGCACTATGCCTTGGATAATATCGGTAATGGCATCAGCTAACAATCCGCCGAGCGCGGTGTAGCAGATTACCACAATCGCAGCGATGGTGATTGCAACTGTTAACTCCATCTGAGAGGAAGCGGAAAGCACCTGACCAAATGCCCGAATTTGGGCTGCTGCCCAGAGCAAAGATGTAGGCACCATCAGCAAGGCGGTAATGCGCTCTGCAGCAAGCGAAAAACGTCTTCTGAAAAAATCTGCAATGGTGGTCAATTTCATGTTCCATAACGGAACCGCAAACACCAACCCCATCAGCAACAAGCAAATGGAATAGCCGAACGGGTCTGCGGTGACGCCAGCCAATCCATCAGCATAAGCTGCCCCAGCGGTCCCAACACAAGATTCTGCCCCAAACCAGGTGGCAAAAATCGAAAAAGTGGCTAGCATAAAACCGAGTTTTCGGCCAGCCAATAGAAAATCGGTCTCCGATCGTACTTTCTTGGAGACCACAACACCCAAAAATAACTGGAGTAAAATATAACCCAGTATGCCCAGCAGAATGTTGTTCACTTTTGCGTGCTCACCTCATAAATATTGCAGGTTTCTGTGAGTTTATTCATCGGAATTATTATGGCTTCGTTCCAATTGCAGGTGACTAATGTCCACCTAGATTGGAATGCCCTTTCAGGTTGATCCCCTTATCATTTTTGGATGAAAGGGAATAAGGATAAGCAGAATTTGATAAAAATGGGTAAATGATTTTGGTTAAAAAGGCGATTTGCTATTTATCAGATCGAGCTGCCATAAATTGTAGCCTGCACATTCAGGTCGATCATCTGATTTTGCAATGGATACAACTCCATCTGAAATTTATTTTGATGGAACTGATAAGAAATTTTTTGCAGCTAAAATTCATGCTGGTTGCTAATGGTATTTTTGTAGAGGCTGCTGATATTTATACCATAAGCGATTGAAGACAAGTTCCCAGCGAGTAAATAGACTTGGGCATTTTTTCGATCAATATATTAAAATCTTTGTTAAAAGTCAATATGATATTTCATATTGGTAGAGAGCCATGTCCATGCATGGATGTGTAGTCTGCTATACCTTGCTATCGTACTGGGCTCCGACATATGGATTATCGATAAATAATTTTTTGCTTGCTTTTTAACAGGTTAAATTTTATATTGATTTAAAACAATACCTATCATTGGATGAAAGGAGTGAAATTGAACTCGAGCAATATGATCTTCAAGCTGGAGCTGGGGAAGCATACAGCGCCAGCTACAGAAGGGGGGCAGAATGAGGATCACTATGGTTTCTATTTCCCACAACAGCCGGAAGTGCTATTGCTCCGGGGTCAGATGTTTTTAGTGGCGGACGGCAATGGGAAAGCTGGATTGGGAGCTTTCGCCAGTAAGCTCGTTGTTCAGACCATCATCCAGGAATATTTTGAAGAGCCCTGGATTGGAACGGTCGAGGAGATGCTGACCAAATCGTTACTGAAAGCCAATCGGGTATTGATTGACGCCAACAGAGAAAATCAGACAGGTGATCGTTTGACCTGTTCGGTTACTTGCGGTGTAGTTCATCAGGAGCATTTGTATTTGGCTCATATTGGCACCTGTCAGGCCTATTTCACCAGCAATCAGTTATTCGAGATCCTCACCCAAAGTCACTCATTTAACGTGTATAAACCAGTTCAAGAGGTCTCTGCTTTAGGAGAGCAAAAGGGGAGCGTACTCGTTCGAGCATTAGGCATCGATGAAAATCCGCAAATTGATCTGATCAAACGGCGGCTTCAAATCAATGACCAAGTGCTGATTTGCAGTGACGGAGTGGTCAAAGCGATCGAGGAGCGCGAGGTGCAGGGAATTATGTCCTCCAACCCAATTCAATCTGCTACAGAACTATTGGTGGATCGAGCGCGTCGTGGCACCCCCCCTGATGACGCCACAGCGCTAATTGTAAAAATAAAAAGCATTCGCCGAGTCGATGCGGATGACGGTACTGGATCGCGAAGCTATGAAACGACAGAGCCCGCAGAACGCCAGATCGTCATTAAGGGCGTTCGTTACCGATCTACTTGGCAGGAGGAGCAATTGCCTCCAATTACAGAAGAAATTGCAGATGATTTTTCACAGGATCGAGATATGAGACGACCAGTCATGAAACGGAAGACCTCAAGGTTGACAGCAAAACCAGATTTTTCCTGGCGACAAATATTCAATATCCTCACCATTGTCGCCTTTGTTGTATTCGCAGTGTATTTGGCGATTAGATATCTGCCAAATTTGCTCCAACGAGATGAAGGTGAAACCACGACAACGATTACCCAAGAGGACGTCACGTTAAAACCCATAAAAGAACCGCCGAAAAGCAAGGAGAGTGAGATCAGCACCATTACAAGTCCTGATGCTGGTGAACAATTTGATGTTTCAGAGGGCGATGTGGAAAAAGCAACCACGCAAGCCGTTGGGAGCATCCGAGTTGTTCTGATTGACGGGACTTTCAAACCTAATATCAATTGGCGAACATTGCTTGACGGGATGAAGCTGATTTCGAGCCAGGATCGGATCAGTCAAGTGAAATCAACGATCCGTTTGACAAAATCTAAAATTCTGTGGCTGAGAAATGGTGACCCTGATCGAGAACAGCTCGCCAAGCAGCGTGCAACACAATATCAACAAATTTGCATTCAATCTCTTGGTATCACTCCTGAAGTGTCTCCCCTGGACTTGACTTTGGTGCTCGGTGCGAATTTCAAATCTCCCAAATTGCTCGGAGGAACGGCGACGGAGACTGCCAGCGCCGGGCTCGATTTTTATCTCGAAATATTGAACGGCACTCCTACTCCCGGTCTGGCACGCAGAGTAAGCGATTTGCTAGATAATCGGATAATAGCTGGAAAACGTCTGGTTGTGGTGGATTATCGTAATGCCGATAAAAAGAATTATCCATCGTCTTTTATTAAATGTGCTGTCGAGCAAAATGGCTTAGCGGAAGAGTTGAAGTCATTGCTCCGTCAACCGATCACAATTAACAATAGTGGCTTGTACGACATTAAATTGGTTTTTGGTGCTGATGTCCAATAAACATAATTTCGGATCGGCTTTGAGATCACGCTAAGACATTCAGCGCTTTTTTAAAATTTCAAAATCAAAAAGACATGAGAAACAAAGTCATCTGATTGAAAGATCCTTGAAGGAGATGCTGAATTGATCAAAATAAACTGGCTCGGATCGCTGATTGTGATGTGCTGCATTGTTGGCTGCGATACTCCAAATACTTCCCCGCTCAAACTTGGCATCGATGTATTGATGGAGAGCAAACTGGATCTCATCAAAGGTAAACGCGTCGGAGTCATTACCAATCAGACCGGGGTCAATTCACAGGGACAGCATGTGATCGACCTGTTATTTAATGCGCCGGATGTTCAATTGGCCGCTATTTTTGCCCCAGAACATGGCATTCGTGGCGATGTCGAAGGTGGTTATCAGATCGATGATCAGAAAGATCCAAAAACTGGCGTTCCAATTTTGAGTCTCTACGGGGCTACCAAGAAACCGACTCCAGAGATGCTTCGAAACATCGATATGCTGATATTTGACATCCAGGACGTAGGTGCGCGATTTTATACCTTTATTTCCACTATGTCGTTGTGCATGGAAGCAGCGGCCGAGCAAAACATTGAATTCATGGTATTAGATCGGCCTAATCCCATCACTGGAATCATCGTTGAAGGACCAGTTTTGGATTTAGCCTATCAATCATTTGTCGGCATTCACCCCATTGCCCTGCGCCATGGAATGACCATTGGAGAACTGGCGCTGCTGTTCAATGGCGAGGGATGGCTGGCCAACGGGGTTAGGGCGAAGCTTTCCGTGGTCCCGATGGAAAATTGGAAACGAGACCGATGGTATGGGGAGCTGAATTTACGCTGGATAAAACCGTCGCCTAACATGCCGTCGCCTACGACTGCATTGCTGTATCCTGGTATGGGATTATTGGAGAGCTGTAATATTTCTGAGGGTCGTGGGACAACTAGGCCATTCGAACAGATCGGTGCACCGTGGCTTGATCACATAACGGTTGCCAGGCAACTCTCAGCCGCTCAGATTCGAGGTATTGCCATAGACACCGTCTCGTTTATTCCAGTCGATATGCCAGGCATGGCGATGAATCCCAAATATGAAGGCCAGCAGTGCAAAGGCTTGTCCTTCACTGTGACATCTCCACATCAATTTGAGGCTGTGACGATGGCAGTCCATTTAATTTCTATTGTAAAAAAGTTGCATCCCGATCGATTCCAGTGGAATTCCACTCGCGCTCCACTGCTCATGTTTGGAGATGCATCTGTCGTCGCTGCCATTGATCAGGGAAAAGATCCAGATGAGATTGTTCAATTGTGGCAGGGGAAGCTGAATGAGTTCCGAGATCTCCGTGCCAAATATCTGCTCTACGAATAGCCTTCGATGGTCCACGATGGCGAGATGCTATGAGCGCTTTCGGGCTGTTTTTCCATTATGTCTGATTCTAAACGCTGAAAACCGCCAGCTTCAAAGTTTGATAGAATCAATCGAACTGTCAGACAAAACCGTCATCGATCTTGGCACAGGTACAGGAAATGCGCTTCAATTTTGCGAGCATGCCCTATTATCAATTGGTATCGATGCGAATCGGACCATGCTCGATTTTGCGCGACGAAAAAGGTCAAAGTCAGATTTCATTCAGGCAGATGTGCGATTCCTGCCGTTGAAAGATGGTTCAGTGGACCTGGTCGTGGCTGTGGGAATTAGCGAATATCTGAGCGATTTGAATCCTTTGTTCAAAGAAATGGTTCGAATCTTATCGAAGTCGGGATATTGCATTTTCACTTTTTCCCCCACTGGAATCATGACGAATTTGCGCGCGCTATTCGGTCACAAGATCTATCCCCGAAATCTTGATGAAATCGAAAAGCTAGCATTATTTTGGCAACTTAAAAGCATAAAGCGGGGGAACACATGGATGCAAAGACAGATTTTATTTCAAAAGATTGCCCCAGCATGATCGATTGATTGAATGCAACAAGTTGGGAAGGGCCGATTTCAAGCGATCGATTCTACCCTTCAGGGTGATGAAAACAAATTTTCGAGAATGACGCAGAATCGTCTCGCAGAATAGATGATTTATTGGTGATATCTAACTAAACGCATCCTTAGGACTTGGAATTCAGTGATTCTCAAATTCAAATAGAGACAAGCTACCCTGCTACAACAACTGATTCAATTGCTTTGAGACGGTGCTGCGATGCGATAAAAAGTCGCATCGTCATCCATTCTAGAAGATTCCAATGAAGTGCGGGGACCAATATGACATTGAAGTCCACATCGGCACGATCAACTGCTCCGCTGCTATTTTCCGATTCTTTACGAAAGCACCAACAGCTAACCGAGCGGCGGCCTAAATCCAGCTTAGAGCGTCTCATCTATAACTCCGAAAACATCTCAAAACTGTTAACCACGCGGAAAGAACTCATGAACTTAAGGTTCGATGAGCTTTCGCTGTTGCACGATATTCGCGATATGGTGGAAGCCGATCCCCATCGGTTTGAAAACATTCAGAACCCTGCCGAATTTCGACGGGAGATCCGCGCGAAAATCTTACCGCACTATATTACTCCCGAATTCATCCGACTTACCCAGGAGAAACTCTTAAATGAACTCTTGCGCACTTCGCGTGCTGGAGCGGACCAAGATGCATTGATGACCGCCTTAGTTTTTTTGCAGTCGCATACGGACCTCGATTTGCCGTTGGAGGACAATCCATTATGGGAAATTGTTTTTAATCTTTCGATCAAAGACGGCCTTAAATTTATTGACGTCCTCACCGTTCTGATGGAAGGACTTGATGATCTGAAAATCTCCAACCCAGATCTGCTCACGAGGCCGCCGATCATATTACAGAAGACGCGCCAGATTTGTCAATGGCCGATTTTTTGGAAGCTATTGATCAATCATCAAGAGATTTCTCCCTATGAAGGGATAATATCCGCGATCCTGAGAGGGGATGTGGTAATCGAGATTTATTTTGATGAGGTAGTCCATCTGCCGTATTTTCTGTATCAATTATTCAAACCCAATTTAAATAGCGTGGATTTCTTGTCCGAGGCGATATCGGACACTGACAAAGAGCGTCAAGCGGGCGAACTGTTTCAGGCCATTTTGAAGAGTATCGAGAAAGACCTTCCTTACATTTTGCCCAGCCTGATTAAGCGAATTCGACAGATCATCAAAACGACCAAGACCGCGGAAATCAAAGAGGAGCTGGAGCGATCTATCCATGCGCTAAGATCGCCGCAAGAACAATTATCGAGTAATATCTTTTTAATTGCCCTTATCGCTGCTAAGGTGAGCATGAAGCAATATTGGGAGAATCAGCGTGACCAATTTTTTTTCATGACGATTTTAAAAGACCCGTTAGAATCCAAAAACTATTTCGACTATGGGCAGATATTACTTAAGCAGAAGCACTACGACAATGCTTATCAGCTTTTTCAATCTGCCGCTGAGATCGATCCTCATGGCTTCTGGGGATACTGGGGACTGGCAATTTGGTATGATCGGATGAAAGATTTTGCTAATGCCGAGCAAAATTATGAGAAAGGGTTGAAAATCGCTCAGCAACTGGAAGTGCGGCACCCCAATCGCTATCGTCGTGAATTGTTTTTGATCGAAGAAGACCTTAAACGGCTAAAGCAGAAAAAACTCAAACTGCACGTGTCTTTGCAGCCACAAATTGACCTGTTTTCTGGCATTGCTCCTCAGGTATCACAGACGAAAGCGTGATGCCTAAATTTGCTGCAAGTTAATGAGATTCTATCGTGAAATTAGCTGATGAAACTTTGGTAAAAATAATTCATAATGCAAAGATCATTTCCTTTGCTCCTCCATCTTAGGGGATTGGATCGAGTGAACAAGCCATTTTGGCTGCAAGCTGCTACAAAAGCTGATGGATCAATCACGACGAGCAACAATTTCGATACTAACAAAAAAAATTATTGATATTTTGGAAATGAATGATTAATTTCAGTAAAGAAATTTTAACAGCGATACTCTAACGAATGTCATATTGTCAAGCTGCTATCGCAAGTGGCCGCTTCTAATTCTGCAATCCATTTATTAAACCAAGAAGAGGTGAATTTATGAACAAATATGCGATCACGCTGTTGCTCATTATGGTGGCAGGGACCGCGGTGACTGGCCAGGAGTACTGGTTTTGGCAGAATCCTTTGCCACAGGGCAATGCACTGAATGATGTCTGGATCCTCAATGCGAATGTATTTGTGGCTGTGGGGGGGGTTGGCACTGTCATCAGGACTACCAATGGAGGGGCAAGCTGGGATGTTGCGCATAACGTTGCAGGGCTAACAAGGGATCTCAATGCGATTTATTTCATCAACCAGAACGTGGGTTGGACAGCCGGTGTCGAGGGCAAGGTGCTAAAAACTACCAATGGTGGATTATCCTGGAGTTTGATTGCAACGCTCACAGAGGTTGATTTTCGTGGGCTATTTTTTCACAATAGTCAAGATGGCTGGGCGGTTGGAGTCAAGGAGAATAAAGGAGTGTTGCTATCCACATGGGATGGGGGCATCAACTGGAAGATAGAGGATAACACCAATGCAACCATTCTAAATTGGATTACCTTTGTAAATTCTAACATTGGTTGGGCTGTTGGGAGTAGCAGCAATCCATCCAGTGATATCATTTTGCGCACTTTGGATGGCGGTAAGACCTGGACAAGTAGCTCCTCTGGCGTTACATCAGAGATCTATCGCATGTACTTTGTCGATAATCTACATGGCTGGGCTGTCGGCAAAGGATTATCTTCTTCCAGTGCGATTATCATGACCAACGATGGGGGGGAGACATGGACGTTGCAACAGAATCCATTGTCTAACAAATTTCTGTGGGCAGTAGCTTTTCGAGATCAGAACCTCGGATGGATTGTTGGCGAAGGCGGCTCGATGTTGAAAACGGTGAACGGCGGCAGCACCTGGAACGAGGTAACCAATCAAGCACGACGCAATCTCAAAGCCGTTGATTTCGGAGATCAGAATTTTGTGATGGCCGTAGGAAATGCCGGGATCATTCTAAAATCTTTGGATGATGGAACTGTTTGGCAAGAAGTGAGTAGTGGGACAACAACTTGGCATTTTTACGGTGTCGACTTTACCGGTCCAGACATCGGTTGGATCGTTGGCCCGAATAAGACGATCCTAAAAAGTGTGAACGGGGGAGAGACATGGAAGCCGCAGGCATCATCGGCGCCGCAGAACCTGTTGGACGTGTTCATGATCAATGATCAGCTTGGATGGACGGTTGGCGAGTGGGGCGTCATTTTGAAAACAACCACTGGTGGGGAGAATGAGGATTGGGTTGAACAAGTTTCCGGAACCAACTATTTTCTCCATAGTTGCTACTTCTTAAATGATCAAGAGGGCTGGGTTTGTGGAGGGCCAGTATCCGCCGATACATCCATCATTCTTCACACCAATGATGGGGGAGATCATTGGATACGACAGCCTTGCTCGGCAAATGCCTCACTTCGAGCAATTTTCTTCTTAGATAGCAAGCATGGCTGGGTGGTCGGTGAAAACGGCAACGTCGCCCGAACCAATGATGGCGGTACTTCCTGGGTACCAGTGGCTACAGGCCGAACGGAGGACTTTTATTCATTGTATTTCCTCAGCGATAATGTCGGTTGGATAGGCGGTCGTTCGATCCTGTTTACCAATGATGGCGGAAAGACATGGGAGGAACAAATCGGATTTTCCAGCATCGATCAGGTTCGCGCGCTTCGGTTCATTACCCCTTTGATCGGATGGGCAGTCATTCAGGGCAGCGCTGGCGCCCTTTATAAGACCATGGATGGTGGGCTCAGTTGGTTCAAGCTGAATATTGGAACTGAAAATAACCTGTATGATATCGATGTCGTGAATGATCAAATGGCTTGGGTAGTGGGAACCTACAGCACAATCTTGAAAACTTCTAATGTCGTTGTACCAATTCAATTGGCAAATTTCACTGCCAGTTGGATCAATGGGCAGGTCGAATTGGATTGGTCCACTGCTTCTGAAGTGAATAGTTATGGTTTCGAGATCCAGCGCCAATTCAATTCCCATACCAATTGGACCAAAATCGGGTTCCTGAAAGCCCAAGGGACAAGCTCAGAAGTCCACCACTATTCATTTATCGATCAGCCTCAGGTGGGAGGAAAATATCGCTATCGGTTGAAGCAGCTCGACTTGGATGGCAAATTCAGTTTCTCGTCAATCCGTGAGGTAATCGTGCCCGCTAAATTTGCGCTCTACCAGAATAGCCCCAATCCTTTTAACCCAGAGACTGAAATTAGCTATCAGATACCTTATAATCAGCAGGTAACGCTCGAAATTTATAATATGATGGGCCAACGAGTTGTCACCCTGGTTGATTACCGCCAAGAAGAGGGCTATCATAAAGTGATCTGGAATGGCAGAGATGAGTCCGGGCGAATAGTTGGTTCGGGCGTTTATTTTTATCGGCTCAAAACGGAGAATTTTGAGGCAACTCGGAAGTTGGTGTTCTTGAGATAAAAGTGCAAAAGTGCTAATCAACAAATTCATGCGATTGCGACGCATCCGCATATCAAAGAATTGAGATCAAAGAACGACCCAACTGATGATTCAAAAAAATAGATCGAGATTCAGATCATTCATCAGTTGGGTTGTTGTCTATCCTCTGATATAATTTTTCCGATAATCTCATTGCGGTCACCAAGAATTCGGTTCGGTGCTGTTTTTATCGATATCGATGAAATGAATTCGGAGTGAAAACAACGTTATTGAATAATTTGGGATTCTGAATCGTCAATGAGCAACGACAAATTTCATCATTCGTTACCAACCAAACCCAAAAAATGCATCGTCTCGACTCGCTTGCGGTCTCCTGCAAAGATTCAATTTGTGCAATTTTGTAGAGCAATAGATGAAAACGAATGAATCCATAATTGAAGCAAAATATCATTGCAGCTATTGCTCTAAACTACCGACCATTAATTTCTCACATTAAAAAAAACTACTTGACTTTGTAATAATTTTAAATTATATTGATTATAAATTGAAACTAATTGTTAACTCGACCAAGAAACAAAATGGAAAAATATAAGCAGATCCTCTCAGAGAATGGGATCAAACCGACCTACCAGCGCATTAAGATCTTAGAATATCTGGATAAAAATCACACTCATCCTACGGTCGATATGATCTACGCGGCGCTTTATAAGAAGGTCCCGACTTTGTCAAAGACCACGGTATATAATACGTTAGATGTGCTTCGTCAACATGGTTTGGTTGATTTGCTTACTATTACAGAAACGGAAGTGCGATATGAATATATTTTGCAGCCGCACCATCATTTTTATTGTAGACAATGTGGAAAAATCATCGATCTTGATGTGACGTGCATTTATCAAGAGGAAATGTGCGTAGCCGGGCATAAAATTGAGACCATCCATGGCTATTTCAAGGGAATTTGCAGCGATTGCTTGATGAAAAATGAATCAGCGAATGAATTGGCAAGGAGTGAGTCATGAAAGAGCAGCCAGTTATAGATGTGATTAAAGGCGCAATTTTGTTGGAGCGCAAGGGAAAAGCGTTTTATGAGGTGACTGCCAAAAACACGCAAAGCGATGCTGTGCGAGAGATATTTGAGACGATGGCGGCAGAGGAGCAAAAGCACATAGAAATTTTGTCGCGGCATTATGAACATTTGATCCGAGATGGCAAGCTCAGCAGCGAAGATTATGACAGCACCCATGGTTGGGTTAACGCTGAAGTGTTGACGAAAAAGGTGCGCGACCAGATCTCGGCTGCAAGCTACGAAGCAGCCGCGATTACTGCTGCCATGGCAATGGAGGAGAATGCGGTCAATTTCTACTCGCAGCGCGCGCAGACTACAAATCAGCCTCTCGAGAAAGAGCTTTTCGATTGGCTATCCAATTGGGAGAAAACCCATTTGCAATTTTTGAGCGCTCTTGATAATGAACTAAAACAAAGCGTTTGGTATGATAATCGATTTTGGCCGATGGCTTAACAAGGCAAGGCACATCCCTGAAGCCTTAGGTCATTGGACCAAGTCCAATCGCAATAATTCATAACTGGTATTCAACTCG
Organism: candidate division KSB1 bacterium; assembly: GCA_034506395.1. Classification (NCBI taxonomy): domain Bacteria; kingdom Pseudomonadati; species Candidatus Zhuqueibacterota bacterium. The sequence goes on from JAPDPQ010000029.1 coordinate 43,432, forward strand.
GGCTGCAAAAACAGCCTCACCCTTCAGCGTGACAATAAAATTTATGGAAAGATAAGGTGCTTTTGGGCATAGCTGGTATTATAAGACCATGAGGAAGGACCAACCCTGGATCGATCCTCTGGTAGGTGAATGTTTGCCAAATGGTGATCATCGATCCCATAAGTCAAGTGGACAATAATGCCAATTGTTGGCATTCTTTCGTTCTTGAGGTGAATAATAACAGTTAATCTATCACGTGATGAATTAGAGGAGAGACCAAAAATGAGGAAGATGACTGAAAAATCATTAGCAGAAGCATTTGCAGGAGAGTCCATGGCTCACATGAAATACCTGGCGTTTAGCGAGATTGCGGAAACGGAAGGGTATCCCAATATTGCTAAATTGTTCAAAGCAATTTCTTACGCGGAACAGGTTCATGCGATCAACCATGCCAAGAATCTGGGTTATCTAGGCAAGACCGAGGAGAATCTTCAAACAGGGATCAATGGTGAAAATTTTGAGGTCGAAGAGATGTATCCTGCTTATGATGCAGTGGCCAAGTTGCAGGATGAGAAAGGGGCCCAGCGATCGATTTACTATGCCATAGAAGCCGAGAAAATCCATTCTGCTTATTATCAAGAGGCCAAGGAAAAGGTAAGACAAGGCAAGGATTTTGAGTTTCACACGATTTATATTTGCCCTGTCTGCGGCTATACCCAGATCGATGGTAGCTTGCCCGATAAGTGTCCAGTTTGTGGCGTCGCCGCCAGCAAGTTTAAAAAGTTCTAATCAACTCGCATCAGAATAGAGATTTCCGTCCGTCCCAGGAAAAATCTTTTTGATCATAATACCCCTGGTTATTTGCGCCTCCCTCCCGGCGCTTGCTAGGGTGAACAGTTAATGGACGGACGGAATTTTTTTTCGTGGCAACTGCGAAAAGCAAATGAGTGAAAGCCGCTATGTTCGCCTCCTCCAATGCTGATATCCTGAGCTTTCAAACATAATTATCAATTAGCATCCTCGCTATTTTTCAGGCAAAAATTGCTGAATTGATCAACTGTTTTTTATCAATTATCTCTATCTTTCATTGACGGAAGGCTATCACCAAGATCCGAGCTGAATTGATGACACTTCTCTTGTCAGCATTTATAGATAAAACCGTTGAATCGAATTCATTGTTCAATCATCTAAGAAGATAGATTAAAAAACGATCAATTCATAAGGAGGAACGCATGATGAAAAAAAACATAGTTATTGTTCTCATTGCTACAATTATTATTGTCATGAAAATGAGCTTAGTTTCTGCTCAAGATCAGGAGAAAGGGAAGCCAATGAAGTCGATCTATGATTTTGTCGTGAAGGATATTGATGGCAATGAAGTAAAGTTGGAGCAATTCAAAGGCAAGGTCATGTTGATTGTGAATGTTGCCAGCAAGTGTGGTTTTACTCCGCAATACGAAGGGCTTCAGAAGCTTTATATGCAATATAAAGACAAAGGCCTGGTGGTATTGGGATTTCCAGCAAATAATTTTTTAAATCAAGAGCCTGGATCGAACGAAGAGATCAAACAATTTTGCAGTTTGAACTATAACGTCACCTTTCCGATGTTCTCAAAAATCTCCGTAAAAGGGAAGGACATTGCTCCTCTCTATCAATTCCTCACATCGAAAGAGACCAATCCTGAATTCGCAGGTGATATAAGCTGGAATTTTAATAAGTTTTTGGTCGATCGATCGGGGAAAATTGTTGCGAGGTTTGGCTCTCGTTCCAGACCGGAAAGTGATGAACTCGTCCAGGCGATTGAAAGCGCCCTAGGCCAGTAGCTCTGAGTGGATCAAAAGAATCCGTTTATTTGAAATTTTCAAATCTAAAACAAAAAATGAGCATCAAATGTGGTTGAAATTCTCATTGTTCAGCTATCACAATTAAAGAAAAATGGAAGGAGCATAGATATGATTCACATGATGGAAGTGGTCGGAATTTCCAAAGAAAGTTATTCACATGCAGTGAAAAGTGCTATAACGAAATTGCAAGAAAATGGACAGAAACTTTATTGGTTTGAGATCGTTGAACAGCGTGGTGCTGTGAAAAACAGTGAGGTTGAGTTCCAAGCAAAATTGAAGGTCGCAGTTGAAGGAAATTAATTCGACTGTTTTGCATTGACAACAAGCGATTAATGACTCTAAGGCTTATTTTACAAGTAAGGGGACTGTTTCAAAATTTGAAAATCCACTATTTGTTCCGAAACCTTTTCTTGTACTTGTATGGAGGGAAAAATGACTGATAAAGAACAAATGGTACTAACCGCCTTGCAGAATGCGGGGAAACCGCTGCGGCCAGGTGATGTGGCGGAAATGACTGGGATTGACAAAGAAGAGGTCTCTAAAATCATTAACAAGCTGAAGAAAGATGGAAAGGTAACTTCTCCAAAGCGCTGTTTTTGGGCTCCTGCTTAGCAAGGAATTGATAGCAATGGAGTGTGATAATTCTGCTCCATTGCTTCTTTTCTTGGTATCGGAAAAATGAATTACAAATAAGCAATTCATGTCAAAACATTTTATAAGTCAGAGCTTCTTTACCAATTCTCTTTATTATTGGCTTTGGTGAGAAAAAAACAAGCCCAGATGCATGTCAAAGTCTATCCCATGACGGGTGATAAAGTTGTTTCAATTGAAAATTTCCCTTGATTATTTTGATATTTTTTTTATCTTATAGCCTAAAGCTTTAGTATCTTCACCTCCCTTAGGTTTACCCTAAACATATTTTACAAGTAACCTTCATAAATTGAAGTCCTAGCAGGTGCAAAAACAGAAGAGTTGGAATTTTTCGGGAAAAAGATCATCGACTATTTGTTATGCGATGAAGACGACGAACGTTTAACTTCAAAGTTGAGATCCGATGAAAAGCGAAAACAATGAAGCCACGATTCTCGGGATTGATATCGGAGGGACAGGGATTAAAGCGGCCATTGTTGCCGCTGATGAGGGCAAATTGCTTGACAAGCCGCTCAAAATGATGACCCCTCAGCCAGCGACATTTGGATCAATGTTTGAAATTATTCGAGAATTGGTCCAGCGCTTGAACTGGCGAGGCAGCATCGGCTGTGGCTATCCCGGAGTCGTTAAAAGTGGTCGAGTTTACACAGCGGCGAATCTTGATCCTAGCTGGATCGGTGTCGACCTGGCCAGCTCCTTGAGGCAACTAACTTCGGGGACTGTGAGAGTGATTAACGATGCGGATGCTGCTGGGATCGCAGAGATGATGTTTGGTGCCGGTAAGCCAAGAAATAAGAAAAACGGAGGTGTGGTGCTCCTGTTTACTTTGGGCACGGGGATTGGGAGCGCATTGTTTGTTGATGGTCATCTGGTTCCCAATACTGAATTCGGACACATTGTTATGGATGGCACGGATGCAGAAAAATTGGCTGCTACCGTGGTTCGCGAACGAGAAAATTTAAGCTGGGAAGTTTGGGCGAAACGCGTGAACCGCTATTTGCAATATATGGAGATGCTTTTTTCCCCAGATTGTATTATCATTGGTGGGGGGGTCAGCGAAAACCCTGAATTGTTTTTCCCTTATCTGGATCTTAAGACCGAGGTCCTGCCAGCAAAAATGGCAAACGATGCCGGTATTATTGGCGCGGCGCTTTCCATTTTGATTTAAAGACCCTTAATATCATTCGCAATCAAAAATTTCGCCAAAATATAGCTGCGATTTCTCTGCTATTTATCCGAATAAACGTTAGCGTTGAGTTCTATAAATCAGAACTTTTTGATAGACCTTGCAATCTGACGATTCAATAGGTCTGTTTTCGCTCTTTCAGTTGGTAAGCCAAGATAAGCCTATCTGGCAGTAAACGGGCGACAGGGGGGTGAATTCAAAAAGCTTTTGACCGAAGGTTTTGGGAAAAGCTTCCCGAAATACGCATCGATTCGATTCCAAACCTATTCTAAATCCATCCCTTTGGTGGTATGGACAGAGCAAGCAGATTAACCGTCTCTTCGAAAATATTTTCTCCAGCAAAAAGGATTCTTTGAATAGAATTCCAATAATAAATTTCATGCTTCATCGCGATGTTTTAGATATTTGGGCGGGTTTAGATTTTCGGATTCGCTGGATCTGAAAGCGCGTCGGTCATGTAAATTTCAAGATTTATCCGAATCGACTGTGCGCTGACGATGCGCTTGGATACCGGCTGAAATGACCAATCAAAATAGATTTCGTTTCTCTAAATTTCTATAATATGGTTCGAGCTCAGCAATTTAATGAGCCGTGGGGCAATTGCTGGACGAACCAAAATCCCAAAAATAACAGTTATCAGCTTCTAACCCAACGAGTGTTCCTGATAAAACGCTCGGTCGCTCTAGAAAACTGTGTGGACTGGAGCGTATCCGATATCTATTTTACAGAATTCGATTTGGCCGACCTATACTTCAGCATATATGATTTATTTTCGCACAAAAAATCAATAAGTCTGAAATTGAGCTCTTTTGTAAATCGTAAAACATGTTTTGGAATTTAACTGGCAGGTCTTTATGGTTGGACACGATTACGTTTTGAAATTAGGCAACTATGAACTCGAATGTCAATCTGCTATTGAACAATTAAGAGAGCAACGGATTATTGAACGCATCTGGGAGTTAGATTATACGGTCTGGAAGTCTCAATCTGACGAGATCGTCAATCGTTTGGGATGGTTACAAGCGCCATCTTACACAAAGAGTCACATTCCAAGTATTGAGTCTTTTATAGCTGAACTGCGAAATGAAGGGATGACTCATGGATTATTGTTGGGAATGGGTGGATCGAGTTTGGCTCCCGAGGTATTTCGGTCCGTGTTTGGAGTGAAACCGGGATATTTAGACCTGGCCGTGCTGGATAGTACGGTTCCAGATGTGGTGCTGACATATGCTCGCCGGCTCGATCCAAAGCGAACGTTAGTGATCGCCTCAACTAAGTCTGGGGGAACGGTAGAGACTATTTCGTTTACCAAATATTTTTATGCTTGGCTTCAGGATGCGCTGGGTGATGAGAAGGCAGGGCAGCATTTTATTGCAATAACTGACCCGGGAAGTGGTTTAGAAACCCTTGCTAGAGAATGGCAGTTCCGAAAGATATTTCTCAATGATCCCAATATCGGCGGGAGGTTCTCCGCATTATCGCTATTTGGGATGGTGCCCGCTGCCTTGATCGGCGTTGACATTGAAGGATTTTTAAAGCGCGCTGATCGCATGGCGCAGCGTTGTCAGCAACATGCCGAGAGCAATCCTGGGGCAATTTTGGGTGCTGTGATCGGGAAATTAGCACAACTTGGTCGAGATAAGCTTACCTTTCTATTATCACCAGAGCTAATTCCATTAGGCGGCTGGATCGAACAATTGATCGCCGAAAGCACTGGAAAGGAAGGGAGAGGGATTGTTCCGATCATTGGCGAAGCTGAACTTGATCCAACAGACTATGCTCCAGATCGGCTGTTTGTTTTAATCCAATTGGCTGGGGAGAATGGCCACACTCACCGAGTGAACGCTCTTGTCGAGGCTGGGCATCCAGTCATAGAAATTACGTTGGACCGCTGTGAAGATCTTGCAGGTGAACTGTTTCGCTGGGAAATGGCGACCGCTATAGCTTGCTATTTTTTGGAGGTGAATCCTTTCGATCAGCCCAACGTGGAGTCCTCCAAGGTGGCCGCGCGACAGATGATTGCCAGTTATAGACAGAGCGGCAGGTTGCCAGAAATGGAGCCCACGGCTATTGTCGATGGCATCAAAATTTGGAGCGATGCCTCTGCTAAAAACATCAGCGATGCCATCAAACGGCTAATGGATCACGCGCAACGCGGGGAGAATGGTCTTAGTAGGAGCTATGTGGCAATTCAATCGTTTATGGCACCTTCCTCGGAAATGGACGCTTCCTTGCACAAGCTCAGAACGGCGATCCAACAAAGTTATCGACTCGCGACCACAGTTGGGTATGGCCCACGGTTTTTGCATTCAACTGGACAGCTTCACAAGGGAGATGCAGGAAACGGGCTATTTATTCAAATAACCGCTCCTTTTGCTGAGGACACATTGATCCCTGAGCCCTCAGAACCTGCTTCGTCCCATATTAGCTTCGGAACATTAGCATTGGCCCAGGCGCTTGGCGATTTCCACGCCTTGCGCGCAGCGAACCGAAACATTGTTCGGTTCCATTTGAGTAACGATGTGATCGGAGGAATAAAAAAAATTATCGAATCAATTCGAAAGCTAAATAAAAAAGCCCTATGATTTGGATAGCTATTCGTCATGGTCGATCCTTATAGCTAATTCCAGATTAGATTTTTGCTGGAGAAACGATCCTATTAAGCCAGATACCAAATGAGTGCCACAGAACAGGATCTGGTCGAATTGTCACAAGATCATATGAGGTCATTGGCTTAAACGATTTATTCCATAAGATGGGTATTGCCCAAATTGGTAACAGAAAGCTTTTCAAAAAAGTAAGATCGATTTGTGGATAGATGAGATATAGGAAAAATAGGATGAGATGATCAATCGAGATAAATATAAAAAACAAGCGGCGCAAAAAGCGGTGCAATTAATTGAAAGTGGAATGATTATCGGGTTGGGATCGGGGAGCACCGCATGGTTTGTCCTGGCAGAAATTGGACGATTGCTGCGAGAGGGAACGCTCGAGGGGATCGTTGGTGTTCCCAGCTCGAAAATGACTGAACAAAGTGCTCGCGAATTTGGCATTCCATTGGGTTCTTTGAATGAATTTCCGGAGCTTGACCTGACCATAGATGGAGCGGATGAGGTGGATCCCCAGCTAAATCTCATTAAAGGAGGCGGTGGAGCGCTCTTGCGCGAAAAAATTTTAGCGGAGCATTGTCGTCGATTGATTATCGCGGTTGATGAAAGCAAGCTATCCCCAATTCTGGGCATGAAACATCCGGTACCAGTTGAGGTGATCCCGTTTGGCTATCAGCCGGTCTTGAATTTTCTCTCAACGCTTGCTGCCGAAGCGAAGCTTCGACTCGATCAAACCCATCAGCCAGTTTTAACGGATCAAGGAAATTACATCATCGATTGCAAATTTGCAGGACTCTCTGAGCCAGAAAAATTGGCGGCGAAACTGAGCAGTAAAGCCGGTATCGTCGAGCATGGCCTGTTCATCAACTTGGCAAGTGATGTGATCGTGGCCGGAAAACATGGAATTCAGCATCTGGTAGCGATGCACAAAAATAGAAACGATCAATCCTGAAAATCGGTTGTTTTGTTATATCCAGCGTAGTGCTCTTTTTTTGGAGCAGGCGTCTTTTAAAATAACCAAATCATTATTACCAATTCAAATTGTAACAGGGAGTTGAATAGCAGATATGGAAAAAGTGGAAAACTTTGTCATGGTGATCTTTGGGGCATCAGGCGAGCTGACCAAACGGAAGCTCATCCCATCATTGTTTGAGCTGTACCGTAAAAATAAGTTGCCTGTCAATTTTGCCATCCTTGGTGTGGGGAGATCGGATTATGATGACGAATCGTTTCGGGAGAAGGTGAATATCAACGTGAAACTGTTTGCGAAGAGCAAACCAGTGAACCCAAAATTGTTGCGTGATTTCTTGGGCAAAGTGTTCTATGAAGAGCTCGACCCCACCAATTCAGAGGCATACGAGCAATTGAAGACGCGACTTGGTGAATTGGATCAATTGGTGGAAGCAAACGGAAATATGATTTATTATCTGGCAATCCCATCTTCCATCTATGCAACAGTGGTTACGAATTTGGGGGTTCACGGACTCCACCAGTCGAGCGATCATAGGGGATGGAAGCGAATTGTGTTGGAAAAGCCATTATGCAGCGACCTGGCAGGCGCATGTTCGTTGAACGCGCAATTGCATGAGTATTTTCAGGAGCAGCAAATTTTCCGAATGGATCATCTCTTTGCCAAAGAGGGGTTGCAAAACATCATCGCATTTCGCTTGGCCAATTCGATGTTCGAGCCACTGTGGAACCGCAACTACATCCAGCGGGTAGAAATCACAGCGGCCGAAAGCGTCGGTGTTGAGGATCGACCAGAATATTACGATGCCAACGGCGCTTTGCGCGATATGGTCCAAACGCATCTATTGCCATTGATGTCTTTATTTGCAATGGATCCGCCGTCGCGATTCGAAGCCGAGACCATTCGGAATGAGAAGATCAAAGTGTTTCATTCGCTGGTACCGATCCTCCAAGAAAATGTGAGCAAGCAGGTGGTTCGCGGTCAATATCTGGAGTCCATCATTCGAGGCGAGAAGATCGCTGCCTATCGCAAGGAGAAAAAAGTCGATAAGGACTCAAGAACTGAAACCTACGTCGCCATGAAATTTTTCATCGATAATTGGCGTTGGGGAGGCGTTCCATTTTATATCCGCACCGGTAAGCGCTTACCGACCAAGATCACTGAAGTAGCCTTCTATTTTAAAAAATCGCCCCATTCTCTATTCACCCGTGAATTTCCCACACGATATAATGACAACCAATTGGTGTTTCGGATTCAACCCGATGAAGGGATCTGGTTTAAATTTGGGATGAAAATGCCCAGTGGTGGCTTTAACATTAAATCGGTGAACGTCGATTTTCATTATAAAGACCTTGGTGAGATAGAATTCCCTGAACCGTATGAACAAATGTTATTGGATTGCATTCAGGGGGATTTAATGATGTTCACCCGCTCCGATGTCATGGAGGCGTGTTGGGCGTTTCTAAATCCGATTTTAACAGCTTGGCATGAAAACCCTGAGATTAAGCTCTATGGCTATGTGGCTGGGAGTTGGGGACCGAAGGAGGCAGCCAATTTGCTCGAACCAGGTGAAGAATGGCGTTATCTCAGTAAAGAACTCGTCAATGGGGTGGAATCTGTTGAGCTATAGCTTTCTTGCTTAAACAACTCTGGACTTCTGCAAAATGTAGGAATCCATCAGTCAGACGCGTTGTTTGGCAGGCGAAAATCTGATGAAGCCGGTGATTCTGTGAGACGTGAGGGATGAAGATTCCTCACTCCGCTCCTATTAATATGATCGCAAATTTTCTATTTGCAGAAGCCACTGAGCAATCGAAAATTGGTCCTCTTTTAGCCGTCTCCGATTGACCGATGATTTTGCTTCCCAGAATTGGAGATAATAGCCTGCTGTTTGTTGATTTTGAGGAAAAATATGATAGCGCTTGCTGTCTGGTGATCATTGAAGATATTACCTCAGTGCCAAGGTCAGTTGTCCCATTTTTTGGGACGCAAAAAAGCGAGTAAAGCACAATCGATATGATTATCCTGCCTCATTCAGCATGAGGAGTTCGATCGAATAATTTATTTATGGCAGTGATTAAGCATGACATTTCCGTTGAAACGAAAAGAAAAATTTGACAAGCATAGCCTTCGTGGTTTAATTTACATGACAGTATCCACCTTTGGCATCCTTTATGAACTGGTCTATTCGAAACAAGTCAGGATCCTATTGATCGTCGGTTACAGCGTGGTCTTTGTCTTCGGCATCTTATATATTTTGTATATCAAACCCTACGAGCAGCATGACAAATCCCATGGCAGATAGATTCCAGCATTGCTTCGCGCAGGTTCATCCAAAAGCGAAGAGACAAATTTCAATTTAGCATCGCACACGCAATTGCTCTCATGCAAAAACGGCAGCAGGAAGTGAATGACACACTATGGCCCCTGGGCCAAATTCATTGCAAAGATCTAAATGATTTTTTGATTCGGAGAATCATTAGCGGATAGGAGTTCGAGTTGCCCCTATAATTTTTCGATAAAGACTTAGATGCAGCGATGTTATCAAATGCGTAGTTCTATTGAAAGTCTTTTCTTAGAAAATAGGTCAAGCAAGTTCGTCACTAAGCAAAAATCTCTGACATCCTTCTAATTAACGGGCATGGGGCAAGTCTCATACAGCTTTCCTCAGCAGCTACTTGGGAAAATGAAAGCTTTCGACTCGGTAAATATCGTCTCGTTTTTCATATTGGAAGAAGTTTTAATGTTGCTTGAACCATTCATCATAATAGAGAGATTTTAAATAATGATTATTCTTCTTCACTGCGGCAGGCTTTGGTTCACGATTCGAGGTTGCATCTCAAGAATCATTGCAATTCCATGAATTGGGGATCAAATGATTATCAGAAGCATCAAGCTGAAAAATTACCGACGATTTCGAGAACTCGAGCTTGAGTTGCCCGAGAACCTTATTGGGATCGTGGGCAATAATGGAGCCGGAAAGACCACCATTGTAGAAGCGATTGGCTGGTGTCTCTATGGCAATCGCATCCGTCGCACCGACAAACAAGACGTTCGTTCGCAATGCTGTGGTGCTGGCGAAACTTGCTCGGTGGAATTGATTTTTACCTGCGGTGATCATGAATATCGGATTGTTCGACAGCTCAAGGGCAGAGCTGCCAATGTGGAAGCGGCACTATATCTTAATGCAGATCGAGAGCCCATTGCTGTGCAGGAACGGGGAGTGAACGATTATGTTGAACAGCTATTAAATCTCGATTACCGATCGTTTTTTATATCTGTATTTGCGCGGCAGAAGGATTTAGCTGCAATTTCTACCCTGCAACCAGAAGATCGTCGCAAAAGCATTGCTCGGTTAATTAATATCGAAACGATCGATCGGGCAAGAAATGACATCAGGACGGATCGGTCCACAAAGGAAGCGCGACTGGCTGGAATTACCTCCAGCTTAAAAGATGAGTCAGAGTTGAAAGAGCAGGAGAAACAGCTCAAATTGAAATTGGACGCAGTCGTTCAATCTCGGGAGGAGTTGAATCAGAAGCTTCTGCACCTTCAAGAGCAAATGGACGGGTTGAAGCAGGAATTTGAAGCGCAGAACCAGATTCGGGATCAATATCAATCGATACAGGCTCGCATTGAAAAATGGAAATCTCGGCAAGCTGATTTCGAATCGCGTTTACGTCGAACCCAGCAGAATATAGAAGCGATTCAAAAGGCAAAACAGGAACTGGAATTTCTAAGGCCGCAGCTTGCCGATTATAATAAAATTCAGCGCGAAAAAGAACGTCTCGATAAGGAGAGCGTCAAATACTTTCAGCTCAAGGCCAAGGAGGAAGAACTGCAGCGGTTGGCCCAGCGCATTACTAAAGAGCAAGTTGCATTGACTCGACTCGATGAAGAATTAAAAGCGTTGGCGGGAATTGATCAGAAGGTGATTGACCAGAATAATGAGATTGCCAGACTCGAGACAGAACGAGAGAATTTGCGCAAGCAGCTATCCTCTGTGGAGGGACAAAAACTAAAAGTCAGGGAAAAAGGGGTTGAAATAAAGGAAAAACGAACGAAGATCGAAAGCCTTGGCCCAGAGAGCCCGTGTCCAGTGTGCACCCGACCCTTACATGACCACTATGATCAGGTCCTCGCTCAATTCGACGCAGATTTGAATCGGTTACGTCAAGAGTTTCTGGCGTTGAGCGAGGATGAAAAAAAGTTAAATCAAGCGGTTGCTGAAATCAGTGAGAAGCTCAAACAGACAAATCAATTTCGAGACGGCCTGTTGCAGGCGCAGGAACAATTTCGAGAACGAGATAAACAGCGCAACCAAACCAAAGAACGGCTGGAAGATTTATTGCGAAGCCAAAAGCAACTGAAGGGAGAGGTCGCGGAAATTGGGAAGGTTGAATATAATGAAGCTGATCATCAGGAGTTAAAAAAGAAATTAAAGCTTTTGACCGAACTGCGCGATCAGGCATTGAAGTTTGAGGAACAATTGAAGCGGCTCCCTGACGAGCAGCAGGAATTACAACAAATCACCGCTACGTTGAAGGATTTAGCAGCCGAAATCGCTCAGGAACACGAGCGGTTGTTTGCGCTAAATTTTGATGAAGCCAAATACCTTTCCCTGAAGCAACAAGTCGAAAAACAACAGCGACTAATAGACCAGGTACGCGAACAAATCCATGAAACCGAGCAGGAAATTGTTCGAATTCAAAAGGACAATGATTATGTAAAAAATGAATTAAATACTATCCGCAGGCTTCAGCAAGAGATCGATCAATTGAAGCAAGAAATTGTGGATTTAAAATTGTTGGATCATCATTTGGGGGTGTTTCGTCAGGAACTCAGCGGACGCATTCGGCCGCTCATTGCCAATCGAGCCTCTGAGCTATTGCATCTCACGACTCAAGGCCGCTATTCGGTTTTAGAGTTGGATGACGACTACAATATCTATTTATATGATCAAGCCAACCGCTTTCCACTTGCGCGCTTCTCAGGAGGTGAACAGGATTTAGCTAATCTCTGCCTTAGAATTGCCATTAGCCAGGTTGTAGCAGAACGTTCTGGCCGATCGCAGATCAATTTCATCGTCCTTGACGAGATTTTCGGATCCCAGGACGAGCAACGAAAGGATCTGATCCTCAATGCACTGCAACACCTCTCGTCTCAATTCCGACAAATCTTTATCATTTCCCATGTGGAGGGGATAAAAGATGCTCTGCCAGTCATCATTTCCGTCGAAGAAAAATCGCTCGACGAAAGCGTGGCAAAGCTACTATAATAAATTCATAAAATGGATAATTGCTGGAAGCGCAATCTAAAAATTAGGGAGTGGTTGTGACTGAATAAAGCCGTGGGGTTGCAGATCTATGGGACAAAAGAATGATAATATCAAGCCCTCTGATAAGCCAGAAGAATTGGATGAAGCACTTCCAGAGTCTATCGAGGTGACAGATGTGTTGGATCTCCATGGCTTTTTTCCAGAGCAAGTGCCAGAAATCGTTATCGATTTCATTCAGAATGCATTGGAGTTGCAACTTTATCGTCTTCGGATCATCCACGGGAAAGGGAAAAGCCGCTTAAAGTGGGAGGTCTATCAAATCTTGAAACAACACCCGCAAGTTGCATGGTTCGGGGATGCACCACCCGAGATCGGCGGTTGGGGGGCGACGATTGTTGAACTAAAACCACCATCTGCTAAATAAACGGTGCAACTCGATTCAACTGTACCGATCCAATTCATTCCATTTCACCTTTAGGTCACTCAGCGGTAGCAAACCGTTTCATCCTCATTCTTCTATCAGAAATATTTTCAAACCACTGTTCGATTAATATTATTTATTTGTTTGAGCACTCTACCGGAATAGAGTTTGCTTTCCAAATCGACATTCATTTTTCGGGATTCAATTGCTGTTCGAAACGAAAAGCGAAGAGGTAGGTGCGATGTGCATGATATTGGATCATGAACTGCTAACAGTGAAGCAAGCACAGCGGTTATTAAATGTCGATCGATGCACTATAAATGAGCTGATCTCATCAGGAAAATTGAGGACAATTCGAACTGGATCTCAATTAAAAGTTGAAGGCAAAAGCGTAAATGAATTGCTCTCTGCAACTGATCGTTTCGATCGGTCATTCCAGCATGGGGAGGGTCCCATTTTGCTTCAGAAGGTATCCCCGCAGGAGCTGGCAATGATTTCCGATTGGACCTGATGCTTCCGATATTAAAAAATTGATGATCCCATTGTCTATGAAGATATTGCGTTCGTCCTGAAAAGTTAAAAAGACCACATAAGGGACACAGAGATTTTTTAAGCGCTCAGAAAGAACAATCCAATTACAAAATTGGAGATTCGATTTCTGGCATTACAAAAAATAGACCTGAAGCTTCCCTCAGCGATGAATCTCATCAATATCATTAGTCTGATTGTTTTAAAGCTGCTTTTTGAGTCCTAAACAAAATTCGACAAATCCAAAGTTCAGTCCAACCGCTTCGGCTAAACTAAGATAGCCACTTCCGCATGCGCATCTGAATGTTTTGTTTGCTATGGAGTTGGTTGGGCTTTGCCAAGCAATGTTTGAACCCAATGAATTTGGACCTTCCAAGCCCGATTCTCAGAAATTATCATTACGATTTTTTCAATCTGGATTTTGGAGCTGGAATCAAATAGATTTGCAATTGTTAGGATTCAGCCTTGAAGGATCGCATACATGGTTAAGGGATAATCGAAAAAGTCCCTTTGTTGAAAGTGGCGCAAAGAGAGCGATGGGATATTAATCCTATCCAGCACCCGTTTTTGGCGCTAAACTGACCGAAAGAATGGGTAAAGATTGTCATTGTGACCATCCGCCGATTGGCCGTCATCGTCAACTTCAATTTAAGCTCGAAATTTGCTAAAACCGTTGAAACGGTCATCGAAAGCGATACGAGTTTTTCATCCACGCCCGAGTTATTCGACCGTTTATGACCAATAAATCAAAGCTGCAGAGCGCTTTAGCGGTCTCTGAAGAGAAAATATCCGATATGGCCGCAAATAGCCAGTCGGCGGATCGGTCAGAATGACATTTTTCTTTTCATTTGACCCGTGTATCTGAGTGGACGGAATTATGTTTTGGAAAAAGCGTCCAATAAAGAGCGCTTTTAACTCGGAATAATTTCCTTCTCTTCCAAATATTGGATCACGACGTTGGCGCATTCTTCCACAGTCATTTTGCTCGTGTCCAGATGAAGCTCTGGATGTTCTGGAGGTTCATAGGGTGCCGAAATTCCTGTGAATTCTGGAATCTGGCCAGCGCGAGCTTTTTTATACAAACCTTTGGGATCCCGTTCCTCTAAAACGCTGAGCGGTGCATCGACAAAGACCTCAATGAAGCGTCCTGGTTCGTGCAATTTCCGCGCCTTATCGCGATCAGCTCGATAGGGGGAAATAAAAGCTGTCATGGTGATAATACCCGCATCAGCGAACAATTTGCCAACTTCGCCAATCCTTCGAATATTTTCTTCCCGATCTTCTGGAGAAAATCCCAGATTTTTGTTCAAACCGTGGCGAATATTATCACCGTCCAAAACATAGGTCAAAATACCTCGGTCATATAATTTTTCTTCCACCGTGTGGGCGATCGTTGATTTGCCAGAGGCGGAAAGGCCCGTAAACCAGATCACTACGCCCTTTTGTTTTAACAATTTCTCGCGATCTTCCCTGGTTACCATGCTGTGATGCCAGGTGATATTTGTTGCTTTTTGTTCCGTCATTAACTATTCCCTTCGATTTTCAGACCATGTTTTCTATTCGATTTATTCAGCTATTCATTATAGTCAACTAATGTCCATTGATACTTCTATAATATTCCATTAAAATATTGATCACTTCGGGCCGACTGAATTCTTTAGCCGGGCGTTGGCCGCTGGCCAACATTTCCCGCAATTTTGTCCCGCTAATTAGCAAACGATCTCCTGGCGTGTGCGGACAGGTCTTCATCGAGGCCATGCCTTCACACTTATAGCACCAAAAGGTCCAATCAATATTGAGCGGCTTGATAGCTAATTTGCCATCATCAATCTCCTGGAAAATTTTTTGTGCATCGAACGGCCCATAATACTTGCCCACGCCCGCATGATCGCGTCCGATAATCAGATGGCTACAGCCGAAATTTTGGCGGAAAATAGCATGAAGCACGGCTTCGCGAGGACCAGCGTAGCGCATTTCCATTGGATAAACCTTGCAAATCACGCGTTCTCGCGGGTAGTAATTTTCAAGGAGAACCTCATAACACTTCATCCGAACGTCGGCTGGGATGTCGTCGTCTTTCAATTTGCCCACGAGAGGATGAATTAAGATGCCATCACTTACTTCAAGGGCGATTTTTGTGACATATTCATGAGAGCGATGAATGGGGTTTCGGGTTTGAAAGGCGGCAACTTTTTCCCAACCTAATTGCGCAAAAATTGCGCGCGTCTCAGCCGGGCGCGCATAATAACTACCGAAGCGCTCGGGATATCCGCCTTCGCTCAGCACTTTCACTGGGCCAGCCAAATACACTTCAGGCTGAGCATAAATTTTTGCTACACCCGGATGCGCAGCATCCGTTGTGCGGAACACCTGGCTGGCTTCGAATTCCTTGTCATAACCGTATTTCTCTTCAACCCTCATGATTCCCATTAGCTCGCTCGATTCATCATCAACCAGAGCAATCTCTTCATTGACCTTAATAGCGTCAGCCTGTGCTTTAGTGACCGCAAGTGTAATTGGAATGGGCCATAAAATACCATTTGCCAATTGCATCGATTTGACGACACTCACATAATCGTCATGTCTGATAAAGCCGTCCAGGGGACTGAACGCCCCAATCCCAAGCATGATCAAGTCCGAAGTTTCTCGTGAGCTCATGCGAACCTGCTGAAGCGATCTTGCTCGGTGAGATTCTTCAGCTTTTTGTTCTGAGCTCACCAGTAGGGGTTTTAATTTACCGCCATGGGGCGGCACTAAGTTGTTCATTTCATAACTCCTTTGTTGTTTATTCGTGATGTCAAGCCAATTAGGTCAGAAATCAAAAATACCAGAAATAAATCATGAGAATAGCAATCACGCCGATTAGAATATTCATCGGGATGCCGATTTTCAAAAAGTCGCTAAATTTGTATCCCCCAGGGCCATAAACCATTAAATTCGTCTGATAACCGATCGGGGTAGCGAAACTGGCTGATGCGCCAATGGCTACGGCAAGGGCAAAGGGCCGCGGGTCCAGCCCTGCTTGATCGGCTGCTGCGAACCCGATAGGGAAAACCAGCGCCGCTGCCGCATTATTGGTAATGATCTCAGTGTAAAAACTGGTCATGAAATAAACCCCAGCTAAGATGCCCAAAGGACCCAACGAGCCGATTAAAAGGATCAGTTTTTCTGCCAAAAACTTAGCAACCCCTGAATTCTCGAGCGCATGGGAGATGCCAAAGGCCGAAGCGATAATCAAAAGCACATTCAATTGCACGCTTTTTTGGGCATCGACTAATGAAATGCATTTAAACAAGATGAGAGCAACGGCTATTATAGCTGTGGTGATGACGATCGGGATAATTTCTAACGCCATCATTAAGATCATAACTACAAACAGTGAGGCTGAAAAATAAGCGTAACGCTTCGGTTTCGAGGGGATATTCTCTGCTTCAGAGACCAGATTGAACTCATTTGAATTGTACCATTTTTTAAGAAAATCATGACGTGCCAGGATCAGAAGTGTATCCCCGGGACGCAAGATGATATCACCGATTTTTTTACGAATCCGCTCCCCATTCCGGTGAATCGCGATGATCACCGCCTGATATCGGCTTCGGAAATTGCTCTCCCGAACATTGACGCCCTTCAGAGGGGAACTGGGAGAAATAACAACTTCAAAAGCTTTTAATTCATCGGAATCATAATTCTTAAGATCGAACTTTGTATCTTTGAGCAAAGATAGTCCTGGTGTCCTTTGCAGTTCGATGATGGTGGCTGGCAACCCGATGAAGAATAACCGATCGCCTAACTGAATCACTTCATCTGGTCCAACTGGGGCTAAGATCTGACCCTGCCGTTCGATTTGGAACAAGAATAGTCCTCTTAAGTGGCGGAGTCCAGCCTCCTCAATTGAACGGCCGATATGTTGAAAATTCGGTTCGACTTTTAGCTCAACTACATACTCGCGTGTGTTTTCCCCGAACTCTACGATAGGTTCCTTTCGATCTGGGAGAAGGCGGTGTCCTAATAATGCTATATATAGCAATCCGAATATTGCTGCTGGGAGACTGATTTTCGTTAATTCAAAAAATGACATACCCTCCATGTTGTTATCGATCATCAGGCCATGAACGACGAGGTTGGTGCTTGTTCCGATCAAGGTACACATGCCACCCAAAATGGTTGCATAGGAAAGCGGGATTAAAAATTTTGAAATGGCATAGTCGTTTTTCTTTGCCCAGGAATGGATGGTGGGAATGAGCATCGCCACAATCGGAGTATTGTTGAAAAATGCTGAGATGGAAGCGACAGGGAATAGAAAACGCAACAGTTTACTGGTTATACCCTGCTGGTTTTTTCCAAGCAGGAAATTCCCTATTCTGTTGAGAGTGCCAGTTTGTTTGAGCGCCTCGGCGACAATAAACAAAAATCCTACTGTCAGCATCCCGCTGTTCGAAAACCCAGTAAATGCTTCTTTCGGAGTAATAATCTTGCCGAGAACTAATAATAGCAAGGCTGAAAAAATAACCAATTCAGCTTCAATCAGCTCCTTGACTAATAATATGGTCATCCCCATAAGAATGGCGATGGTATACCAGAATGAAAAATCAATCATAATTGAATGATCCAGCCACTTCCACCCATTGGGTCACCAAACCATTGTGAAAGATTTGCACACCTAACACATGGTTAGTTACCGATTTGCACACTTATTGAATTCGTTAAGCCTGTCACTATTGCATCATATACTTTCAAAGGATCGGATATGCAGAATTGCGGTACCGATCCCATTGCCCTTTGCTGGGCGCGGCAACAATGATTTCGCACAAGATATTAAATGATATCATGCTTGTTCGCGCAAGCTAATTCCACTGAAAATTGACTCATAACTTAAATTAATTTTGCAATGGCATAAAACTTGCAAAAATTTAGGTCAAATAATCCTGTGGACCTCACGAGACTTAAGTACACGAATCATTTTTAACTAACGGAGGTTGATATGAAGCTTTTAAAAGGTATGCTATTAGGAATGTTGTTAGTGTTATTCATGGTGGCGGTTAACCCGGCTCAGGACATGGGCAATGGTTCGATTTCTGGGATGGTGTTGAGCCAGGCAGACAGCACCCCACTGGCACGGGCCAAGGTTTTTGCATTTCGGTTTCAGAATTTGGGAATGCCCAAAAAGTTCTATGCTGAAACTGATGAAAAAGGTTTCTATAAAATCGATAATTTATCTCAGGGAGACTACTGGATCTACGCGCAGCGGGATAGTTTCGTAGCGGAATTTTACAAGGATACCAATAATCCGTTCTTTGCCATTCCAATTAAGGTTGATAAAGGGGCGGCGATCAAAGGAATTGATTTTTACCTTGAGAATGGCGGCATCATTACGGGAAGAGTGACCGATCGTAATGGAGCTGGTATCCCCAAAGTTCAGATCAGCGCCACACCATTTCAATCGATCATGCCGCAACCCATTTGGGTCGATTCCTTGCTTGTGTGGGGCGCTACGCAGACGAATGATGATGGTTATTACGAGATTAATACCTTGGATTCTAACCAATATCGGGTCTCTGCGAAGCTGATCAGCCCCATCGCCCCATTTTTCCAAATCAAGTATTACGATAATAAGACCAATCCGATGGATGCAGACCCAGTTTTGGTGGACAATGGGCAGCAGAAATCTGGCATTGATTTTAAGTTTGATTATGTTTTGCCCACTGGTGGTATAACAGGAACGGCAAAAGATGCTGATGGTAATCCTCTGGAAGGTGTTTTTGTGTTCGCCTGGCAAAAAACAGATGGCGATACCTTTTCCGGTTATTTCAGAGGATTTGGCAATCAGGTTCGAACGGATAAGAATGGCAATTATGCGATTAATCATCTCAGCCCTGGCGATTATATTGTATCCGCGACACGAATTGATCAATTGAATTTTCAAACCATTTACTATGATGGAGCCGCGAAAATTGAAGATGCGACACCCGTCAAGGTGGCTGATGCGATTGTGCCCAATATCAATTTTGTATTTGATAAATTGGCCAATCCTGGCTCCATTTCTGGCAAGGTCACATTGGATTCTGATGGATCACCAGTGGCGAATGCATTTGTTGAGGCGATGTGGATTGGCAGTTATGCTGGTCATGGGCATGCTGCGGTCCGTCCAAGCATGTTCAGTTGGACCGATGAGAAAGGCAATTATAAAATTGAGAAATTGCGCGCCGGGAAATATATTGTGCTGGTTCATAAGAATGGGTACACTGAATTTTACGATGATACACAAGATATCACCAAAGCTACCGAAGTCGAAGTCCTGGAAGGAAAAGAGACCAGTGGCATTAATTTCGGCATCCCCGCCCTTCCAGATACTGGCAGCAAAGTCTCTGGAGTTGTGAAGGATGATTCGACTGGTGATCCAATTGAAGGCGCGATCGTGACCTTATTCCCAGTTACGACTTCGCCTCATGGGAATGCATTCAAAGGGAAATTTACATTGTTCGATTTCTATGCGACCGTTTCCGATCGCAAAGGCGAATATCTCATTGCAGGCATTCCAGCAGGAAAATACATCGCGGTATGCTGGGCTTCAAAATACATTGTCGAGTTTTATGACAATAAAATGACCCCCTGGGACGCTGACCAGATCGAGCTAGATGGAGCGACCGATCGAAACGATATCAATTTTGCCTTAACTCCTGGTTGGGGATTCCGGCTGCCAGCGGGTGCGAACGATCAGCCAGTGGGCATGATCTCTGGCCAGATTACGGATAACGAAGGCCGCTACGTGGCTGGGGCTTATGTTTCGGTGATCGACGAAAATTATCAGCTCCGTGGGACCGAGATGACTGGTGCCGATGGTACATATATCTTAGCAGGTATCCCTGCGGGCAAATATTTCGTTAAGGTGGATCGTATGCCTTACAAAACTGCTTATTATGGCAATACTACCGATCTAAACCAAGCCACACCAGTAGCAGTTGGCGAGGCCGGCAATTTCACCGTTACCAGTGTCGATGTCGCCTTGACTCCTATGGCAACTACCGATGTGGAGCAGTCGACAAATTCCGACACAGCTCCAAAAGAATTCGAACTGGCTCAGAATTATCCAAATCCCTTTAATCCCACTACTACGATTCGCTATGCCTTGCCAGTTGGTTCGCATGTAACGTTGAAGATTTACAATCTGAAGGGCGAAGTGGTGAAGACGTTGGTGAACGGATACCAGGCCGCACAGAATCATCAAGTGGTCTGGAACGGTGATAATGATGCAGGACAGAGAGTCGCTGCCGGTATCTATTTGTACCAGTTGCAAGCAGGAAATTATAGAAAGACTATGCGATTAATTCTCATGAAATAACCTAACCGCCATAACCTATGAATGACGAACCGGCTGGGTTCTGTTTAGCCCAGCCGGTTTGTTTTTTGGTCAATATGAAATCATTCAATTGAGTATCACTGCATCGGAAAGCGATTCAAGGCCTTTGTCTGGCGCTATTGCCGTCGGTATGATAATCAAGAAATTCATTCGGAGAACCGGCATTATAAATGCCCAAGTAATACGAGTTCAGATCAAGGAGATTCTCAGTTATTATTCTCACCTTATATAGCAATGGCGGATTAGGAAAACTTCGAGTCATGTTTGAATATTGAATGGAGATCACTTCCCAACTAAGCGAAGCAATCCCAAGCTCAGCGCCGGTATGTAGGTTATGATGAATAATGCGATGATCAGAATAAGCAGGAACGGCAGCGAAGCGCGATAGAGCTGCAAAATCGGCTTTTCAAATCGAAAGCTGGAGATGAACAAGTTCAATCCCACTGGCGGTGTCAGGTAGCCGATTTCCAGATTGGTCAAAAAGATCACGCCCAGGTGGATCGGATCGACGCCGAACGCCCTGGCAATGGGGACGATGAGCGGCACGACCACGATGATGGCTGAAAAAATGTCCATCATGCAGCCGACAATGAGTAACAAAATATTCAACATGATCAGAAAGACAATTTTGCTGCTGATGAAGGTCTGCATGAAATTCAAAATCTTCATTGGAACTTGTTCATCAATGAGATAATTGGTGAGCCCCAGTGCGGTGCCCAAAATAACCAGAATGCCACCGACCAGCACCGTGCTCTCTTTGATAATTTTCGGAATGTCTTTGAACAATTTCAAGTCTTGATAGACGAAGACCTCGACGATCAGCGCATAAAAAGCTGTGATGGCTGCGGCTTCTGTAGCTGTAAAAAATCCACCATAAATGCCGCCGATGATGATAAACGGCAAGGGAATTTCCCAGATCGCTTCTTTTAGCGCCAGCCAGAGATTGCCCCAATTGAACCGCGTCACGGGCACGGCAGCTTTTTTGCCCTTCTGAGTGCTATAAATCGATAGCAGGATAATCAACAAAAACCCTGGGATAATTCCTGCCAGAAATAATTGGTCGACGCTGATTTTGGCCACTACGGCGTAGAGGATGATGGGCAAACTGGGCGGGAATAGCAGGCCCAGGCTGCCCGATGAGGTGATCAAGCCCAATGAAAATTTTTCGGGATAGCCCTCTTTGAGCAGCATGGGATAGAGCAGTCCGCCGATGGCTACGATCGTCACACCTGATGCGCCAGTGAATGCCGTGAAAAAGGCGCAGGTCACCAACACCACAATCGCCAATCCTCCAGGCATCCAGCCGAACATCGCCCTCGAGAGATTGACCAGCCGTTTCGGCGCATTGCTCTCAGCCAAAACATATCCTGCAAAAGTAAACAGCGGAATGGCAATCAGCGTCGGTGCACTGGACAGGCGATACATCTCGACGATTACAGCCGAGGTGTCGATCCCCAAAAAATGGAAGCTCAGCAGGGCGATGGCGCCGATGATCGAAAACAATGGCGCGCCCAATAAGGCCAGCAGGATAAGAAACACCGCCCAGAGGATCGTGGTCATGCTGCCTCCTTCCGCGCTGCGGATGATGGCGCAAGGAGGTTTTCAAGGACATGGATGAAAAACCGCAGCATCATCAAGCCAAAGCCGATGACAATGATGATCTGGAAGAGCCAGGTCGGAATGCCAGCGAACAAGGTGCTGCCAGCCTGTTTCTCCGATTGGATGAACGTCATCGCCGCCCGCATCAAAAAGAAGCAGACGGTGCCAGCAAATAGATTGAGGATGATGACGGTGATCCGTTTGGCAGTCTTCGAAAGCAAGCGGGACAGCGCATCAATATTGATATGGCGTAGCTCTTTGGTGGCTAGCGAGGCACCGATGAAGCCGATCCAGAGCACCAGATGCCGCAGCAGCGTATCGGCCCAGAGGATCGAGGTGTGGAAGAAATTTCTCAGGATCACCTGCAAAAAGGCCAGCAGAATCATACTAAGCAGAATGATGATGAGAAAAATGGTTTCGATTTTGGCGAGGAAGTTGTTCAGGCTGTGAATAAGTTTCATCATGATTTATTGTTCTGTTATCTGATCTATCATTCGCTTTAACGCTTTATCGGTTATCGAATCAAATTCTGATTTATCATAAATTGTCATCAAATAAATTCGATCAATCTCGGCGCTTGATCTTAGGTGAGAAATGATTCTTGCCCCGCCGCGCTTCCCTTGCGCTTTGCTCGGAATAGCCAATCGTATCTTAAAACAATTTGATCCGATGGGTGTACCTAATTTGGGATTGATGAGAAGCTGCTCGTTCAATTTAATGAGGTCACTCTTGAGTGAGGGATATTTTTTTATAAGTCGTTTAGCCTCTCGGCGAAAGTTATCGGTAGTAATAATTTCAACACTCATTCAAAAACTCTGCTAAAGAGATTTTGTCACTCTTGCCAGTTTCTATGTTCTCGACCTCTTTAAAAGCATTCATCAATCCTTTTTTGAGTTTTGAGTATTGTTTCAAAAAGCGATATCTTTGATGAAACTTTAACCACTCTTGATACGGAATTTTGACCGCTGTCCGTATTCCTCTCTCGTCTGTGATATATTCGATGTTTAGATTCATATTGTTCAATCCCATGCTTTATCAGAAATATCCGCACCTCTGCAAAATATAGAAGATTATCATTCTGAGAGAAGCGAGGAATTTCATATATCGAAAAGTATTAGCTGATTGCTTTGTCGTTTCTCTTCTCTGAAGGACTACTTTCTTCTAATTCGCAGTGGGCCAAATTTTCATATCAAAATGATGTAATCCAATTATAGCTATAAAAAAAGAGAAAATCAAGAATAATTTCTCCGATGAAAAAATGGGCCTTATCTTAATTTGTCAGATTTGGTCACTTCAGATTTTTCTTTCGAAATTCGTTCAGCGCCTGCTCCACCTCTTCCACCAATTCCAGCGGATAGAGCTTGCTTGCCATTATGCGTCGCGCTTCCTTGCCCTTCTCATAAAATGATTGAAGCTGGTCGGCGGGCGGAGCTGGAATAATCTGAATGCCGTTCTGCTTCAGCGTTTCGATGGAGCGGGCATTATCCTCTCGGCTCAATTTCATCAACTGCTGGAAATATTTTTTTGCATTGCTGAGCAGAATCTCCTGATAGGGAGCGGGAATTTTATCGTACATCGTTTTGGAAATCAGCACTGCACCTGCCGCATCGGCCAGCGGCACTTCCATCATGTATTTAACTTTAGTGAACCATTGCAAGGCAATGATCGCCAATGGGGAAATATACACGCTATTGACCATTCCCGTCTGTAGTGCCGTCATCACATCGATCACCGACAGCGGAATCGGTTTGATGCCAAAGGCTTTGAACGTGGCTTCGGCCACAGGATCGCCCTCCCACATCCACATCTTCACCGCCCGCATGTCGTCCAGTGTTTTGACGGGAGAGTTGGTATAGACATAAACAAATCCCACATCAGCCCAGCCGAGCAAGACGAAGCCGTTCTTCTCGAAGCCCTGGGCAAATTTATCGAAGAATTTCTGCTGAATGAAATCGACCTCGTCATAATTGCGAAAGAGAAATGGGGAATCAAATATTCGGACTTCGGAATAAATTTCACCCAGGCCGACGCCAGTAAAGCCTGCGCTGTGCAATTGTCCCAAACGAATTTTTCGCAGCACATCTTTCTCATCACCCGCCACACCGCCAGGGTAAATTTTGAAGCCTAACTCGCCATTGGTTTGCTCCCGAACCGCTTTGTCGAATTCCCGCATCACGTTCATCCAGGTGGAGCCATCGGGCGCCAGGCTGGCAAATTTGATCTGATATTTTTGGGCGAAGCTGGTTGAAGCAGCCAGCAGGGTTATCAAAATGGTAACTATCAATTTTTTCATCATGGACCACCAGATGGAGTCCACTTTTAATGGATTTGCAAAAGTGTCATTCCGATCCGCCAACTGGCGGAGAGGAATCTCGTTAACATTTGACACCCTCAGAATATGGAGATTCCTCACTCCGCTCCGCTTCGTTCGGAATGACGTCGTTTTAGTCAGGGACAAGATGGAATCAACTTTCAAAGTGGGCTCCATCTTCATAGATTTTATCATATCAAACTCCAATCAAAAAAGCTCGTCGATTTTTTGCAGCAGATCAGATGCCTTCCGCTTGGCAATGGCGTTGGGCAGCCGTTGTTCTGGCAAAATATCGTCAGGCGTTGCCAGAACTTTCTGGAGCGTATTGGTAAAAAGCTCGGTATCGAAAGTTCGAGGCGCGTAATACCGAGCGTAATAGACATAAGGCAATAAAAATTTTTCCTGAGCGAATTCAAAGCAGCGGCTGAAATGATGCTGGGCCTTGTCCGCATCGCCGCCCAGCAGTTTGGGACGAGAAGCATAGATGGTGGCGAAAAACAGATGGGCGCCGCCGAAGAAATAACCTTCATCCAATTCGATCACCCGTTGCATCATCAGTTGCACCCGTGGCAGATCGGCCAGGGCATCGGTGTCGGTCAAATTGAGATTGATCCAGTTGGCCCAATTGTTGGCGGTCCAGAACAGAGCGGGTACATCGCTCTTATCGAATTTTTTTAGAGCCGTCGCCAAACGGTCAAGCTCGCCGCTCAATGCTGGCTGGAACAAAGGATTTTTATGGAGAATTTTGAAACCGTAATCCCTGCCGCGCAGGTAAAGCGATTTAGCTCGATCTGGATCCTGGTCTTCGACGAAACCCAGCGCATAAGAGGCGAATCCCTGGCAGGCCAGCAGCAAGAATTTTTCATTATTGGGATCGCTCTTGATCAGCCCTTCCAGCAATTTCAAATCCGAGGCGATGGCT
>JAPDPQ010000030.1 GCA_034506395.1 candidate division KSB1 bacterium
CTTCCCCTGCACTGGAACTGCCAGCCATCGTCACCCACGAGCTGAACAAATTATTGCCAGGCGAAAAGCTGGAGAGCGCCATTGAAAAAATCGTCTGCGGCTACCTGCATGCGACATTTGAACCAATGCAGATTGATATCCCAAGCTTTCAACAGGAATCGTTGGATAATGAAAAAGTCAAAAATATCATCGATCTCCTGCCGCAGGAGAAGGATTTAGCCGATTGGCTCTCGCCCAAAAATAGCGCCATCCTGTTTGAAGTGCTGAAGCTGGACAACCTGCCCCTGGAGTCGGTCGTGCGCCTGTACAACAGCCTGCCCCGTTTCCCAGCAATTCGCCAGCGGGCAATCGCCGCCATCTATAAAGAACTGAACACCTTTGACGAAACCGAAGTGACCGAGCAACTGAACGATCCTTCTGAGGAGACGTTCTTCCTGAAAAATGTACTAAGCTTGAATTCAATGAACAAATCTCCGTTCCTTCTGCCCGAAGCGTTCAGCCAATTTCTGCCATTTGCAGTAGATCAGATGAGTCACCACCTGCTGGTGCAGCAATTGGTGCGGATGAACGAGCAGCACAACTACCTGCCCCCAGACTTTTCCCACTTTTTCGACGCCACGGTTCGGGATCGGCTCACGCAATTGGAAAACAGATTTGCCGAAAAATTGCCCTCCTGGGATAAAGATCGCAACCTGATCTCCTGGCACATCAACAAGATCATCGAAGCCGAGCCCGCCAGGTTCATCATCATCGACGGCTTGAGAGCGGACTTTTACGCTGTCCTGCGAAACCAGCTCTGCCAGCACGCAGGACTGCACCTGGTGGAAGAAACTTTCTGCCTGTCCCTGCGCCCCTCGGACACGGAAACCTTTTAGCAATTCCTCGACGCCCATCAATTCTCCTACCTGAAAAGCATCGAGCGTGACTACAACCTTTCCCGCTTCAAAGAGCGCTTTTTAGCCCCGCACGAAGAACCGAATTTCTATATCATCAATTTCCTGGAAGAAAAACTCCACTCCGACAAAGGCAACCTCATCGATTTGCTAACCGAATTCATGGAACGATTGAAGGCATTCCTGTTCTCCATCCTTTCCCAATTGAAACAGGACGATGTGTTTTATCTCTCCAGCGATCATGGATTTGTCAAAAGAACCGATTATCGTTATAAAGATACTCCTCGGGATGGGCATGAAGGGGATGGGGTGTGGGAGAGGATCTTGGCGGTGGGGAAGTTTAAGAAAATTTGAAGAAAGTATTTTTCAGAGCTGGTATAAGATAAAAATTTGGTTGTAGTGAAGTTTGGGAGTGATGGAATATTCGGCATATTAGCCTCTCTCAACCAAGAAAAATGTGTTGATTTTTTGGTTTAATTTTGCTATATAAGGGGGCCGAAAAAGTTAAGAG
The DNA here is from genome assembly GCA_034506395.1 of candidate division KSB1 bacterium. Taxonomy (NCBI): domain Bacteria; kingdom Pseudomonadati; species Candidatus Zhuqueibacterota bacterium. The sequence goes on from JAPDPQ010000030.1 coordinate 1,405, forward strand.
ATAGCGCACAAAAATGGTCGTTATATCACATCCGAAGCAGGGTTTTGGATAACCAAGTGTTCCTTTCAAAAAATCGATGCGCTGTCAAAATATGCACAAAATTTTTGTCATTGAACTCTTTCTTGTCAAGGAAATCAGTTTTCGAATTGCTATTGATTTGCTGAAAACAATCGGTGATGATTTTCTGCACTTTTGGGACAAAAACACAAAACCTTGTTTTCAGAATTCAGTCTATGAAATCGGCGATGCGCCATAAGTAGAATTTCTAGGAAAAAGTCACCTCCAATTTGTTGGGCCCCATAAACATCCGCAGATGTGATAAATTGAAATTGCAAAAATAGCTTTTCGTATAACTAAAGATGTTAATGGCCATTTGTCAAAAAGATGCATATGGGATAAAAATAATTACATGCAAATGATACGATTTCCAGCTTTGATCCAACCAATATCTGTCCATTTCCTAAGAATGATCTCATCGCAGTTGACATCTCGCACGGAACTTAATTCAGTTTTAAGCTTCTTTGGAATAATTTCTGCGAATCCGACAAGCATTTTTCAATCTTACAGAACAAACGATTATTTAGTCTTATGGCTTTTCTATTAATTTCAGCTTATCTTCTTTTGTTCGGTGGTTTATGATATAGGAGTGTTAGTGAGCTAAACAAGATTTAATTACCGTGAGCAAATTGATTCTGTTAGGAAGGATTAATGCAATGATTGATGCACAAGAACATTTTCACTTCGATGATCCTCGACAGGGACCAGTCGATGTCCGAACGAGATTGGCTCGAGTGAACTATTTTTTTCTAGGCAATGGTCATATCCAAGCGGCCGTTCAGTTTGCTCCTGCGGGCGAGGGCACGCGCTTGGGGCTATTGATCATGAATCCAGATCGGCTGGGCAAAAAGCGCCAGGCACTGACAATGCATCCAACAAGTGGATTGCAGCAAACGATGCTTCAGTTGGCAGCCGAAGGTAATGACGAAAGGCTCGATCCGCAATCGCTTCAGGCCAATTGGCATCTGGATTTTGGTATACCAGCGGTCGAGGCGAAGTGGAAGAGCAGAAATTTCCAAGTGATCGAGCATTTTTACTGTCCAGATCAATTTACCCCAGTGCTTGTTCGAGCAATCAGGGTAACAAATATCTCGGGCTATGAACTGAATGTTTCATTGAAAACTGGGGTCTTGGATCAAGAGATCGGACTCGAAGCAAAATTGCAGCCCAATGAGACCCGTCAGCTTTGGATGAGTTATACGCTGGAACAAAATGGAAGCGCTGTTCGGGTAAAGCTCGGCGATCATTGGCCAATTAGTGCTGAAGCAAGGTCCTATTGGGAAAGAACGGCGCAATTTGATAGCAACTCAGAATTATTAAACCACTATTTTCAATCGGCCAAAGTACAGCAAGCTACCACAATCTCCAGTCGTGCTGTGGTTGATGCCAGCATTTGGCAATACAATGGCGAGTGGGTGCGCGATCATTCCATGATGGCGATCGGTTTGATGCTGGCGGGACATCATGATCTGGCTCGTCACTTGTTGACTCGGCTATTCAGCGATTTTGTGACTGAGCAGGGAGATACAGTGGATTCCAGCCAGAAACGACATTTGGATGAAGTGGAATTGGACCAGAACGGAATTCTCATTTATGCGTTGAAACAATATGTGGCATGGACTGGGCAGACGGATTTGGTTCGCGAGCTCTGGGACAGGATCAAAATTGCCATAGAATTCCCATTGCAGAATTATTTTCGACACGAACCATCGGGGCTGTTGATGAACCAACGGGAATATTGGGAGCGCCATCGGATTCACGGCATCGAAACGGGGATGGAACTGGCCTATCAATTTTGGGTTTCCATGGGATTAGCCGCGGCTGCTGATCTGGCCCGATTGATTCATCGGCATGCCGACGCCGAGCGCTGGGCACGGGAAGCTGAGCGGATCAAGCAGGCGATGCTCGCAGATGCCAGATTTAAATTATCAGACCACAGGGGATTGATCAAACGTCGGAAAGCAGATGGAACGATTCAGGAGACCATCACGGCTTTGCCCGAAGCGCAATTGCCGAACGAAGTGCCGCTGGCTGGTCCTGGGGTCCATTGGCTGAATCCAGATACCAGTTCGGCCCTACCGATTGCATTTGGTTTCATTGACCCAGGCTCGCCACTATCTGAAGCAACAATGAACAATTTGGAGACGCTCTGGAATCAGTCATGGCAGCTCGGCGGCTACGGCCGTTATCATGTGAGTTCAGAGCCTGATTCCCCCGGGCCTTGGCCATTTGCCTCGTTGTTCATGGCTCGTGCATATGTGGAAATGGCGCATTATGATCGCGTTTGGCGGATCCTGAATTGGCTCGATACCTTGCCTGGCAGCCGTTCTGGTTCGTGGTTCGAGTTTTACGGGCCGAGACTCGCGCCGCCATTTCCCCAGGTGGGGATCACCCCATGGACCTGGGCTGAAATGCTCATGCTATTGGTCCATCATATCATCGGTCTCCGGCCTGAATTAAGTTGGTTTTGGCTCCGACCACGGCTGCTACCTGGCCTCAATCATATCGACGCAGAATTCCCGCTGGGACATCAGCGATTGCATTTGAAAATCCAACGAGCCAAGCATGAAGGCAAAGCAGGATTTCGATCGAATTGCCCAATGATCGAAATCTCAAAAAACGAAGCTAAATTTTTGTGCAATGGCAGCGATATTTGGATCGAGGCAATGACCACATAAGAATGATTTTTGGATATGCTTTTTTGAGTCCGTTTTCGGTGAATTTTTTAAAAATCTCAATACTGAAACCCTATCAACCATAGCATCATGAGGATTGGATAATATGCCGAATAGCTGCTTGCTTGAAATAAGAAATCTGAAAACCTATTTTTATACCTCGGACGGATTGGTGAAAGCGGTGGATGATGTGAGCTGGGAGGTGGGTGCTGGCGAAGTGATTGGATTGGTTGGGGAATCTGGTTGTGGGAAGAGTGTCACAGCTTTGTCGATCTTGCGTCTAATTCCAGATCCGCCAGGCAAAATCGTCGGCGGAGAGATTCGGTTTCAAGGATCAAATTTGCTATCGCTATCCCTCGATGATATGCGAAAAATTCGCGGCAATGATATTTCAATGATTTTTCAGGAGCCGATGACGTCGCTCAATCCAGTTTTTACCATCGGGGATCAGATCGCTGAGGTGCTCGAACTGCATCAAAAAATGAGCAAAAAAGCTGCCATGGAAAAGGCGGTGGAAATGTTGAAACTGGTCGGAATTCCTTCACCCGAAAGAAGAGTGAAAGAATATCCTCATGAATTGAGCGGTGGCATGAAACAGCGGGCGATGATCGCCATGGCGCTCGCCTGCAATCCAAAGGTGTTGATCGCCGACGAGCCGACCACGGCGTTGGACGTCACCATTCAAGCACAGATCTTGGATTTGATGCTAAAACTCAAGATGGAATTGAACACAGCGATAGTGTTGATCACTCACGATTTGGGCGTCATTGCGGAGATGGCCCAGAAAGTAGTAGTTATGTACGCCGGCAAAGTGATGGAACAAGCTGAAGTCACCGAAATTTTTGATCGTCCCCTCAATCCCTATACGCAGGGTTTGTTGAATTCCTTGCCCAAAATAGATACTGCTCGCAAGCAACGGCTGAATGCCATTCCTGGTATCGTGCCGAGCCTCTACGATTTGCCCAAGGGGTGCAAATTCTCGCCGCGTTGTCAATACGTGATGGAAATTTGCCACCAGTCTGAGCCGGATTTGAAAGAAGTGAACCCAGGACATTTTTCAAGATGCTGGCTGAACCAATAAATGGGTATCGGGGCAAGTGGGTAATTATTGAGTATTCTATAATCACACAATTAGGGAATCTGAGGGATCCGCTGGTGATCAAAGCAATTTTTAGGGGACCGGAATGACGAAATGGTAGAAATACAGACCCATTTAGCTTGAGAGAAATTTGAGCAAGCTGGCTTTGTGCCAGCTTTTTCATTTCTAATTTTGAGTACTGAACACTGCTTACTGAATACTGAATACTGATTACTGATTACTGGTTACTGATCTTTCATCACTGATTATTAGAAAACCAGGAACATTATTCTTTCTCAAAAGTGAATAAGTCTAATTTTCCTAACAATGAGATAAAAGGAAGTATCGATGAACGAGTATCGAATCGAGCTGGATTCGCTGGGCGAAGTAAAGGTTCCGCTGAATGCTTATTATGGTGCCCAAACACAACGAGCTTATGAAAATTTTCCGATCAGTGGCCATCGCTTGCCGCGCGAGTTCATTCGGGCGCTTGGGATCATCAAGCGAGCGGCGGCTGAAGCGAATATGCGATTGGGATTATTAGATAGAAAGATCGGCAATGCAATTGTCGCAGCAGCCAATGAAGTAATAGATGGGAAGTTCGATGATCAATTCGTGGTGGATGTCTATCAGACTGGATCAGGGACCTCCACCAACATGAATGCCAATGAGGTGATCGCCAACCGTGCCATTGAGCTTTTGGGCGGCAAAATTGGAAGTAAAAATCCCGTTCATCCCAATGATCACGTCAATATGGGGCAATCCAGTAATGATGTGATCCCGACAGCCATTCATATTGCGGCACTCGAGAGTATCGAAAAAAATTTGCTGCCAGCGCTACAAGATTTGCAAGAGGCGCTTGATCAAAAAGCTCGAGAATTCGATGATGTAGTAAAGATCGGTCGCACCCATTTGCAGGATGCGGTGCCCATGCGTTTGGGCCAAGAGTTCAGCGGCTATGCATCGCAGATCGCTCATGGCATTCAGCGGATCATGAATGCCAAAATGAATCTGAGAGAGCTGGCATTGGGGGGAACAGCCATTGGTACCGGGTTGAACACCCATAAAAAATTCCCAGAATTAGCAATAAAAAAGATCTCGTATTATACTGGCATAGCGTTTTGTTACAATGTCAATCGATTTGAAGCAATGGCCTCGCGGGATGCGGTTGTTGAAGTGAGCGGGCAATTAAAAACAGTGGCGGTTAGTCTGATGAAAATCGCCAATGATCTGCGCTGGCTTAGCTCTGGGCCGCGCTGCGGAATTGGAGAAATCACTTTGCCAGCATTACAACCAGGCAGTTCAATTATGCCCGGTAAAGTCAACCCTGTGATACCAGAATCGATGATGATGATTTGTGCATCAGTTATCGGGAACGACACTGCGATCACCATCGGTGGGCAACATGGCAATTTCGAATTAAATGTGATGATGCCAATGATGGCCTATCATCTGTTGGAATCGATCCGATTGTTGAGCCATGGCTCGCGGAATTTGGTAGATCGATGCATTCGGGGGATTGTGGCCAATCGCGAGCGCGCTGCTTCGCTGGTTGAAAACAGCCTGGCTATGGTGACAGCTTTGGTCCCGAAGATCGGCTACGACGCTGCTGCCAAAATCGCCCAGCAGGCCTATGCGACGGGTAAGACCATTCGTCAGGTCGCGTTGGAGATGCGTTTGCTCCCTGAAAATGAATTGAATCGTTTGCTCGATCCCATGCGGCAAACTTATGGGGAGTAATGGATAAACCTGGTTCGATCGCGCGGCAGAGCAATGATTGAATTCAAATGATGGAATAGCGGAATCATGAAACGCTTGAATACTTTTAAAGCTAATGTATCTTTCCTCAGCTTTTTAAAATCATCTATGCTATCAGGAAATGAAAGATCCCAAGGAGTGTAGACCGAAATAGCGACACAATTTTGATTTCTGGTTGTTTTAAAATATTAAGTTCATAGTATCCCAGCCGCCTTACAGTTTAAACACCGCTGATGAAATACCTTGCATTCGAAGCCTTATCGAATTTTTGCTTAAGAAATCGATAGAGGCATCCCCAATCAGCAATTCGGCCTGGGAGAGTTTTTCCAGTGGAACGGTCAAATCGATTGGACGATCTGCAGGGTGAATTGCTATTAAGAAGCGCTCATCCCCAGTACCTCGCAAATAAACGAACGGATATTGAAATGGCTTGGCATGGACCAATTCCAACCCTCCATTACCTTGCAGCGCCGTGTATCGCTTGCGCAGTGCAATCAATTGCTTGACGTGATGGAGCAGGGAATTGGGTCGCTTTTTTTGGTCTGCGACAGTTGGCCGATTGGGATCAGGGTCAATGGGTAAATAGAGCTGATTGGACGCTGCACTAGAGAACCCTGCGTTTATTGAATTGTCCCATTGCATTGGCGTTCGCGAACCGGTTCTAGCATACCCCCCTTCTTTCGATGGCAATCCTTCGATGTAGCGCATCCCAATTTCATCGCCATAATAAATAAAAGGCACGCCAGGAAAGGTCAACAGGAAAGTGAAGATCACTTTGAGATCTTGCTCGCTCCTGCCGGCGCGAGGACGTTGGAAATCGTGGTTGGCGCTGGGAATAGAAATATAGCCATTGGGACAATTGACCCAATGTTTGAGATATTCTCCAAGAAACTCCGTGACGCTACCCTGTCCGCGGGCGTCAAAAAAAGGATTTTTGCCCTTAAAACATCCATACTCATTGAAAAAAAGCGATGGATAGCCTGGCGCATTGAAATGGAACATGAAATCCACATGGAATCCAGCGTCGATTGCCAAGCGTGGATAACCCCATTCGGCGATCAGTGCAGCATGGGGATAATTTTGATCCATCCAGTGACGAACTTCGCGCCAAAGCTTGGTGATTTCAGTTTTATCAGGATCGTTTTTAATTAATGATTCTGCCATGTCAACCCGAAAGCCATCGGCGCCAAGATCCAGCCAATATGCCATGATCTTGTATAGCTCTTTTCTGGTGGCCTGTGGACCAGGCGCAGTCACTGGCTGCTGCCATGGCTGCTTCGGATCTGGGTGGGCATAGCCATAATTTAGCGCGGGTTGACAATAGAAGAAATTGGCCGCATAAGCGCCGTCGCGCTCCGCATATCCAAGGATAAATTTCATTTTGTCCTCAACGCGATCCCAGGTGGAGTCGGTCCAGATGTACCGATCTGAATATTCGTTTCGCTCATGACGACATGAGGCCTTGAACCAAGGATGCTCGATGGAAGTATGTCCTGGAACAAGATCGAGGCAGACCCGAATCCCCCGACGATGGGCCTCGTCCAACAACCGTTTTAAATCCTGATTGGTCCCGTAGCGCGGCGCTATCTGATAATAATCGGCAACATCGTAACCCGCATCCTGGAAGGGAGATACAAAACACGGATTGAGCCAGAGAGCATTCACTCCCAGCCAGTCGAGATAATCCAGTTTTTCGATGATTCCTTCCAAATCGCCAATCCCGTCCGCATTGGAATCATAAAAGCTCTGAGGATAAATTTGATAGAAAATCGCTTGATTGAGCCATTCAATTGCATCCTGTTTTATCATTAGATCGTTACCTTTATTTATAGATGTGTCATTTAACGGAATTAAATTGTCTCAAACGACGAATGTTCGTTCAGAAAAAATTTAAATCGGTGTCCCAAAAGCATCATCATATATCGACTGAAAAAAAACAACCACGCGTTCGTCTGAACGATCCAACCGAAAATATCATATTTTTTGGCAGAGATTTTCGCACAATTTTGCAAATGAAGCTTTGAAAGAGAACCGTCATCACAAATTTTTCAGCCAGAATTCCAGCATGGTTTTGTACAAATGGATCCTTGCTGGCCGATCGGAGATACCGTGCTGTCGCATGGGGTAGATCATCATATCGAACATCTTGCCGGCTTTGATCAGTTCATCAGCAAATGCCCAGGCGTTCTGAATATGAACGTTATCATCATAGGTACCATGAACCAATAGCAGTCGGCCAGAGAGATCTTTGGCGCTTTTTACGAAAGAAGTTCTCTCATAGCCCTCAGGATTGTCTTCAGGCCGTTTCATTGTTGCTTCGGCCCATTTACTGTCATAGTAGTGCCAATCCGTAACAGCCGCGACCGCGATACCAGCTTTAAATTCTTTCGAATGGGTCATAGCGTTCAAAGTAAAACTTCCGCCGCCACTCCAGCCCCAAATGCCCACGCGTTCGGGATCGATCCACGATTGGCTTTTGAACCATTTTACCGCATCGATCAGATCATTCAATTCTCCCTCGCCCGAAGCATTATAGAGAATCGTGTTCTCCAGCTTCTTACTGATCCCAGTGGCGCTGCGATTGTCCACTTTGGCGACCAAAAAACCATGATCCACCAAGATCTGGTCGTAATAGATCGAACTGCTCCAAGAATTGACCACGGTTGGAGCAGATGGACCGCCATATACTTCGAGGATAATCGGATATTTTTTGTTAGGATCAAAATCACTGGGTTTCAGCAGCCAAGCTGGCAGAGGAAAGCCGTCTTTAGCGGGAATAGTGAACAGCTCAGGGGTTTGAATCTGAAATTTTGCGATCATCTCTGGTTTTGAATGACCTAGCTCTTTAACCAATTTGCCAGTGCTTTTGTAAAGCTTTAGTGTGGGAAGTTGCGAGACGCTGGAATGTTGATCCAGATAAAACTTTTGGCCTGGGCTAAAGGAAATTACATGCACCCCATCCTCCTGAGTCAATCGCTGCATTCTAGATCCGTCGAATTTGATACGATACAGATGTCGCTCGATGGGAGATTTTTCCATTGCGGTGAAATAGACGGTTTCATGTTTTTCATCGATCGCAACGACAGCCTGGCCTACCCAATAAATTCCAGAAGATGCATGGACCGACCAATCTCCTTTGGTTATCTGGTTTATCAGTTTGCCGTCCATTGAGAAACGATATAAGTGATCATAGCCATCTCGCTCAGAGGCCCAAATGAAATGCGGACTGGTTTTCAAAAAATAGAGATCGTTGTGAATATTGACCCATCCTGGATCTGTTTCGGTTAAAATATGAGCGGCTTTGCCAGTATAGCGATCGACAAAATAGAGATCCAGCTTGGTCTGGTCCCGATTCATGGTTTGCAGGCTAAATCTTTTGTTATCTGGCAGCCATTTTATGCGAATAATATATTCATAGCAGCTATCAGCCAGGTCCACCCGGGTTGTTTTTGGCGCATCGATTTCGATCACTCCCACGCGGACAACAGGATTTTTGCCCCCAGCTTTGGGATAGCGCTGTTTCAATAGTGATGGAACATTAGGTTTAAAATCGACGAAATGAACGACGCTGACCGGGGATTCATCTGTTTGGAGATAAGCAATGGCTTTTGAATCATCAGACCACCAGTAACCAATATCTTGCCGGCCGAAAATTTCCTCCCAATAGACCCAGGAGAGCGTTCCGTTCAGCAAGGTTTCAGAACCATCGTTGGTCAGGCGCTTTTCACTCTTGTTTTTGAGATCATAAACAAATAAATCGTTGTCTCGCACAAACGCCAGCATCGCTCCATCGGGGGAAAAATGCACCGATTTTTCTTCAGTCGCAGTTTTCGTGATCTGTTCAAATTGAGCGCTCTTAAGATCGAGCAAAAAGATATCACCATTGATGACATAAAGCGCTTGTCTCCCAATGGCGTCAAATTCATCGGGGAAACGCACGGATTTTGGTGCATCTTCCCCAAGGAGTGTTCTCAGGCTTTCCAGCGCTCGTTCGCGATCAAGCATGGGAATTCGTTGGCCCGATTTGGGATAAAAGCGCTCGAATGTTCGCAATGACTCTGGTTGGGAATTATCCAGTAACACCAGCGTTTCATCGCTCAGCCAGGTAAAAGATGGCAGCGCAGTAACCTGTCGGCGCTCTGGGCCATAGATCCATTCCACGGTTAATCGGTCCGATTCTTGACAAAAAATAGAATAAGAGATAAGAAGAGAAAAAAGCAGCGTTGCTTTAACAGCGGATTTGATGTGAAGATTTTGCATTTGATTTTCCCTTTAAGAATATAATTTAACCTAAAACAAAGTGTACAAATTGAGAATATATGACTATCACTCCAGCTAATGCAGAAGTCTTGTTCATTCTGATCAATTGAAAGCAAAAAGACGCGTGCCGTTGCAAAAGTAAAACATGGTTTTATAATTTGCCTCGGTTTATTTTTCTTATCATGGTGTTGAATGCTGCGCAATTGGATGATCAAAGAAAAACACTTGAAAATATAAAAAGTTTTTTTAAATTAAACAACAATCATTATTGCTTTTTATTGAAACAAGTCCTAAAATGAATAGATTTCCTCGTCCGATCTTTGATATTCAAGAAGGTCAAATTAGATAGGATTAAGAATTTCAAAAATAGATGACGAATCTTGATGCGATTAATAATCAAGCCCTAAATAGCCATTAACCCTGTGAGTCAAGCCTCAAGAAGATTGGTTTCACTTACGACATGCCAGCATTCTAATATTTATCAAAGCAAATCATACCGGTGATTGGCTCAAGAATACCAGATCGCAACAAGTCAAGAAAATAGTAATTTCTCGATAATTAAAAATGGAGGTACTGAAATGAAGGGTTGGTCCGTTTTTTCCGTGCTTATTATTCTTATCTCTTTTAATCTGAGCATGGCATCTGCTCAAATCTTAACTTGGGAACGCCAATATGGCCAACCAAACCGCGCTGAACTCGCATGGGACATTGTAGAAACGGCGGATAATCACTTTGTGATTTGTGGTTATACTTTAGGAAAATCCATATGGGATTTGGATGGTTGGATCATCAACATCGATTCCTCTGGTGAGCTAGTTTGGACAAAGCAAATTGGGAGCCAGGGAATAGGAGCTGGCACGGATTTCCTTACCTGTATTATTCTAAATAATCAGAATGAACTTGTCTTGACAGGAAACCGATATACCTTTCGTTATGGCAAGCAGGTATGGTTTCTGAAGATCAATACCAATGGTGAGGTACTTACTGAAAAATTGATAGGAGGCAAAGCAGAAGATAATGGCCATAAGATCATTCAAAATCATGATGGGAGCTATATGATTATTGGTGACACAGAATCCTTTGGTACTCAAAATGGGGGAAAAGATATCTGGCTGCTGAAGTTAAACTCTCAAGGCGATACATTGTGGACGAGAACTTATGACCTGGGAGCTGCTGATATGGCGACGGGAATTATTCCATTCAGAAACAACCAATTTTTGATCGCTGCGGTGAGCTGTACTGATGATTGTGGGGGAATGTTCCAACAAGGATTTGCGACCTATTTTGTAATAGACTCGGTTGGCAATACACTGAAATCGATTAATTTCGCTGAAGGTCCGAAGAATAAGTTCTCGGACACTTATCCCACTGCCGACGGTGGCGCAATCATTACTGGTGCGACCAGTAGGAATGATAAATTCCCAAGCGAGGATATTTGGCTTGTGAAATTGGATTCCAATGCGGATATAATATGGGCCAAAACCATTGGAGCTTATCGGAGGTATGACGGCGGGCATAGTATTATTCAGAGCAATGACGGCTGTTATTATTTGGCTGCTTACTCACAAACCTTTCAGTCACCTGATATGGACTTTGATAACTGGTGGTTATTAAAATTAAATGCTGCTGGTGATACTTTGTGGACACGCTGGTGGGGAGGTCCATCGAATGACGCTCCTCATTCAATTATTCCCACTTCGGATGGGGGAATCATTTTGGCAGGCTGGCGGGATGCCAATTCGAACCCACTTTACAGTCTATCGATCGGGAACGCTGATTTCTATGTCATCAAGATCGATCCGAGGGGAATGATAACGGGTTTCAGAGACGTTTCCTCTCAACCACCCGCCTTGTTCGATTTATATCAAAACTATCCCAATCCGTTCAATCTCACCACAACGATTCGCTTCTCGCTTCCTCAGCGTAACTATGTCACATTGAAGGCCTTTGATGTTGTTGGCAGAGAAGTGGCAACGTTAGTGAGCGGAGAATTGAATCCTGGCGAACATGCGGTCGACTTTAATGCAACAGATCTGGCAAGCGGTGTGTATTTTTACAAATTGCAATACGGAGAGTCGGTAAAGACGAGAAAGTTACTGCTGATGAAATAGATTTAATATAGTTATTGCGAGCGGCTTGTCCAGCGAATGCAGGCCTATATTACCCATCAGGGTTATTCGGTTAATATCAAGCGCATCAAACGCTTGCTGCGGTTAATAGGGGTGAAAGCGATTCGTCATAAGCCTAATATGAATAAACCACAGCACGGTCATAAAATATATTCATATTTAATAGACTAGCAATCAATTACTGACATCAATCAAGTTCGAGCAGCGATACAACCTATTTTCCCATGAAATCAGGCTTTTGATATTTAGTGGTCATTGCGGACTGGTACATTCGTTAGGTGTTGTCCTGGCAGCTTTCCATTAGTCTTGACTCCACTTTTTATGTGGATCTATTGGACGAAGCCTTGGAATGCGGTTGTCCCGAAATTGTTAACACGGATCAAGGCAGGCAATTTGCCTGTGACAGCCATAACAGTCACGTGACTGCGAACCGAATTAAAATCAGTATGGGTAGCAAAGGCCGAGCCATTGACAACGTTCTCAATAAACGGTTATGGCGAAGCCTCAAATATCAATACGTCTATTTCAAAGCTCCAGAAGCTGGCGAAGAACTCGATCATGGATTAGATGATTATTTTAATTTTTACCATAATGAGCGCGCCCATCAATCATTAGGTTATTAGGTCCCAAGCGCCATTCATTATAAAATATATAAAAATTGCTTGACAGATTGGGATAAAATTGCTAAATTGAGGCCAAGCCCATAATATCGCGCATTACGGGATGAATGATTCGTTCTAAACTTTTAACTTATTTTTCCTCTATTTCTGCCCACACATTAGGGAGTTCTGAAGAGGCGGGTATGAATTACATTCTTTCAGTTCGTACAGGGGCTTAAAGCGAAATAGCAGTCATGGACCATTTAATCAATCAAATATATTTCAACAGGTCAGACAGTTGGTTGAAACGGCATGGCGAATAGAAAACGATCTTCCCATGCGTGTGACAGGCCAGGAGGGACTTAAGGATATACGGATAGTTGAAGCTATAGAAGAATCATTAAAAAACTGGGGGACAAGAACTTTCATTTGGAGATATTCTTATTGCCTGTTTTTGCAATTCCATTTAATACCAGTCTAACCCGATAACCTGAACGTATGAAAAAAGCAAGCATTCCTTCAATATTCTTTCCGCTGCCAGCTTTGATCGTTGCTTCTCTTTTCATTGCAAATCAAAGTTTTGTAAATAACGGTAACCCTTTAGAGAAATTAGAATCATCTGATTTTCTCATCATTTATTCCCATGGGCTTCCATCCAAAACTATCTCCGAAATCAGACCTGAAGAGGTGGAGGCTTTAACTACGGCAACTCCCTTGGATATCAATAAAAAAACTATCGCTAAGCAAGTTAAAGTGGAATTTAGGTTCAGCGGCTATAAAACACAACTGGCAGTACCTGGAGAAATAAATCACACGAAAGATATCTTGCATTACAAAATGCTGATAATAAGAAGCGGTGTCAGGTTCTGGAATATGACCTGAGAAATGAAGCGAATGATTGATATTTTCCTGGGCAGGATTTACATGGCTTCAAAAATGGTAAGAATTAAAAAGTTTGTGCATGAGATGGAGTCCAGTTTTCGGAATAAATCATTTAATATATGACAGAGTCAATTTGAAGAAACATTAAAGTTTATTAACCATAACTAGGTTTATTATGAAACATGTTATCCGTCTTTTAATTCCGGTTTGGATATTGTTTGCTTGTGCTGGCATCAGAAGTGACAAAACCAGTGGAATCCAAACCATTCATCCAGTTGAAATCGATGATCCGATTGCAAATCCTTTTATGGGCTGGGGATTATGGGCCGGCTCACATGACTTCGGCGGACCTCATGGCAGCGGAGACTCGGAAAGAGACTATTCTGTTGCGGAAAATACAACAGGATTCGGGGATGATGCCCCTCTATTCAGTTGGATAATTGTTGACTGGGACTGGAGGAGGCTGGAACCCAGGGAAGGGGAATATCACTGGGAAAGTTTTGACTCTGTCATTACTTACTGGTCTCAGCGGAACAAGCAGTTTGTAGTCAGATTCTGGCTTACCGACAATCCCGGATGGAATGGAGTAGAAGGCGCACCTGTGCATCCCGAATGGATCTATGAGAAAGGGCTTAAGTATGTTACTTATAAAGGAGAAGCAGGGGTCATTCATCGCCATCCCGATTATAACGACCCGTCGTTCAGAAAAATATTTCTTCCTGCCCTCGAAAATCTTCTGAAAGACTTTGCCCGCCGATATGACAAACCAGGTACACCAATTATTTATCTGCAGACCCAGGGTTATGGAAGCTGGGCAGATAATGCAACATGGTATTCAAGATACAAGTTTCCCTCGTTACAGGAGAAACATGACCTGCTTTACGATATTATCAGGTTGTACCAGGGGGTTTTTAGACACATTCGTCTCATGCAGTTCGGAGGAGGCGACTGGGATAAGAATGAGCTTAGTTTCAATGATGACCATCTTTATAGAAAAGGCCTTGAAAATGTGCTGGGGAAGAAAGATAATTTCGGATTAATCTGGACAGGTTTTATAGACCATATTGGACGCCAGGATTATGAAAGAGACATAATGGAAACCTATTGGAAAACAAATCCGATTATTGCAGAGGGAAATTGGAATTACCGCGACATGGTCAATCTGAGAACAAAAGGAACACTGGAGGAAAACCTTGAACTGGCACTTGACTGGCATGCTAATTTTACTCATTATTATATGGCTGCTGAAAGCTACAAACTTGCGATGCAAAGAGACAGGAAGGTACTGGAAAAAGGACTGAAAAGCGGCGGTTTGGGATACCGTATAGTTCCTGTCTTAATTTCTTATCCGGAGGAGCTTGAAGAAAAACACATTTTTATTATAAAAACCAGTTGGGTAAACAGAAATGTGGGAAGATTATATGAGCGGAGATTGCTTAAAATATTTTTTACTGATGATACTGGCAAAGATGCCTGTACATTTCTTTATAAAGGATTTAATATTACTCAACTGGTTCAGGGAGAAACTTACTCGATTATCGGTTCATTTCCGACAGAATATAAATCCCTTAAGCCTGGCAGATATAATGTATTAATTGCGCTGGTTGATGAGCAGGAAAAAGCGGATATTCAACTGGCAATTGAAGGAAATGACGGCAATAACAGATATAAGGTCGGCAGTATCAATATCATTCCGACAAGGGAATAAAAGAAATTGCCATGAAAGTAGCTATTATACATTGACAAAAATCCCAACTAATCACTGACAGAATATAGGGCCAATAAATATGGAACAACTTCTATCCATTCTGATTATATTTCTTGCTGGAATTTTTCAGGGATCTTTCATCCTGCCCATGACATTGGTAAAACAATGGAAATGGGAAAACACCTGGCTGGTATTTTCATTCTTTGGAATGATTGTACTGAATCTTATTATGGCCGGGATTTTTATCCATGAATTATCCCGCGTTTATGCTACAGCTCCATTCAAAGATTTATTTCTGCTTGCCCTTTTCGGATTGGGGTGGGGTATGGGAGCTGTATTGTTCGGTATTGGCATGGATAAACTGGGTATGGCACTGGGATACCCCATCATCATGGGCCTGGTTGCCAGCATGGGAGCGCTGCTTCCCCTGTTTATACTGCGTTCAGGCGATATACTGAAACCTTCCAGTCTGATGCTGATTATCGGAGTCATTACCGCCGTTATAGGTATCATTTTATGTTCAAAGGCAGCTAACCTGAAAGAAGGGAGTGCAGCCGAAAAAAGAAAAAATGAACGTCTGACCGGCGGTATAATAATCGCCGTTGCAGCCGGATTATTGAGCAGCCTCCCTAATATCGGGTTTGCGTTCGGTTCAACCATTGCACAGTCCGCAATTGATGCAGGAACATTTCCAGCTATGGCAGGAAATGCTGTGTGGGCGATCTTTTTTTCCATAGGGTTTGTTCCCAATCTTGTTTACACCGTATTTCTGATGATCAAGAACAGGACCCTTGGCATGATGATTTCAGCATTTAATATCAGGAATATCGGACTTGGTTTACTGATGTCGGTTTTGTGGATCGGCAGTTTTTACCTCTATGGCTATGGTTCCTACAGTCTGGGCAGGCTGGGAAATATCGTAGGATGGCCATTATTCATTTCGCTTTCTATAGTTGTCGGTAACTTGTGGGGAATATGGCGTGGTGAATGGCGAGGCAGCCCTGTTAAGGCCAAAGTGAGACTTAATATCGGACTTATAGTCCTGGTCATCGCCATGATTCTTTTCGGAGTCAGCAACCTTTTATAAAACGGGAAATGAGTAAGAGAGTTTTAATTAAGAAGCTAATTGCCGGTAAGCCAGTTGAACGGTGCGGATTATGGATCGGGAGTCCCAAACAGGAAACCGTTGACATGCTTAATCGGGCAACAGGCACAAAGGGTGAAGAGGCTTTACATCTTTTTTTTGATGATGATGTGCGGTGGATAACGCCCCAATATGTTAAATCAACTTATCAGCATCCTTCGGGAATTGCCATGCGATACTGGAAAGATGTTAATCCGCATGCCATGGCAGGGGGGTTGCTTACTGGTGCCGAAACAACGAAAGATGTGGATGCCCTGATATGGCCAGAGGTTCAGTATTTGAATTTTGATGAAACACTAAAGAAACTGGAGGCGGTCGGAGATGTGTATCGCCTGTCGGGCTTTTGGGCACCTTTTTTCCACGACCTGACCTACCTTTTCGGAATCGAAGAACTGTTAATAAAAATGCTGGTTCAGCCCGAACTGGTAAATCGTGCGCTGGAACATGTTTGCAATTTTTACCTGGAAGCTAACGAATTGTTTTATGCAAAAAGCAAAGGTGCAATCGATGCTCTGTTTTTTGGAAACGATTTTGGCGGACAAAACGATCTGTTGATGGCTCCTGAACAATTTGAAGCATTCTTTTTGCCATGGATAAAAAAGTTTGCTGACCAGGCGCACCGCTTTGGTCTGCAGGTTGTGCTTCACAGTTGCGGGTCGATCTACAGGATTATTGACAAACTTATAGCAGCAGGAGTGGATGCGATTCATCCGATTCAGGCAAAAGCTGCCAACATGGATGCAGATTATCTTGCTGCAAATTTTAAAGGCAGAATAGCCTTTATCGGCGGAATTGATACTCAGGATATTCTTCCTCACGGAACACCGCAGCAAGTTTATGACGAAGTAATCAGAGTCAAAAAGCTGCTTGGCAATAACATTATTATCGGGCCAAGCCATGAAGCTCTTTTGCCTGATGTTCCATTTGAAAATATAAAGGCCATGTGTGATGCGGCAAAAGCTTGAAATATTTACCAATAACCTCAGGATTGAAGAATAAAAAAATGATTGCAGATTCTAACCATCAGTTGGTGCTCAGATGAATAGAAAAAAAATAGTTGTGGTAGGAAGTTACATTGTCGCCCTGGTCATGGAAACCGACCGTTTCCCTGTAAAGGGTGAAACCCTCATGGGCAGGAATTTTAGGCAGACATTCGGCGGGAAAGGTTCAAATCAGGCAGTGCAGGCTGCACGTCTGGGAGCCGATGTTTTTTTTGTCGGGAAAATCGGAAATGACTCATTCGGACATGATTTTTTGAACCTCTGTAAAAAGGAGGGAGTGAACCATGAATATGTTTTTGTTCACGAAAGCCTGCCGACAGCTACCGGGTTTATAATCTGTGCTGGAGGTCATAATATTATTACCATTGATATTGCAGCCCTGAACGATTTTAACAGCAGGGATATTGACCGTGCATCTCATCTTTTTACGCTGGAGAGTGTTACTGTTATACAGCTCGAAATTCCTCTGGAAACAGCCATCTATGCTGCAAAAACAGCCAGAATTAATAACTCGGTTGTTGTTTTAAATCCGGCACCTGCCAGAAACCTGACTGGAATGGATCTTTCCTGTATTGACTTCCTCACTCCAAATGAAACAGAGGCACGGATCTGTGCAGGTCTGGCTCCTGATGACCCGTGCAGTGACTATGAAGTTGGTAGGAAACTTCTCGCTCTTGGATGCAGGAACGTGATTATTACTCTTGGCGAAAAGGGTAGCCTATTGCTGAACCGGAATGAAGAAATCATGATTCCTGCTTTTCATATTCCTCAGGTTGTAGATTCTACTGGTGCAGGAGATGCTTTTAATGCTGCTTTTGCGGTCGCAATTGCTGAAGGGCTAAGCGAAAAAGAGGCCATGCGCTTTGGAAACGCAGCCGGAGCACTGTCCTGCACCAAGGCAGATACTATACCATCATTTCCATCCCGAAAGGAAATTGAACGATTTCTGAATAATATGCATTAAATAAAAGCCTTCTACATGACCACTGTAAGTCGCATAAAGACCAAAATGTGGGGCAATTGCATTTTACCGACTATTTTATTTTGTTGATGTCGATAATCAGAATTTATTTTCATAATGCCCATTGAGACCGACGTTGAATGCCTTCTGGTGGAAGAAGTTTACACTCACTGGCAAACCACAGGTGATGAGGCTTATCTTAAGCGTTGGCTACCGGTGCTTGCAAAAGGAATGAAGCACGAAATGTCCGATCCTTCATGGAAGGTAAGATCCGGTGGATGAAGTCGCTGCTGGAAAAGTATGATATTGATGTGCCCATCTGGAACATCGAGGGAGGCGGCCCATTCAAGCTCAGGCAGGGACGGCGATCCGCCCATGGCGATAGTGCTTTTGGCTGTTATACGGATCAAGAAAATGCCGAATTTGTAGTCAAGATGCATGTCATGGGCGCGGCCAATGGCATCGAACGGTTCAACTGGGGCGTCAGAGAAGGTGCGGAAAATGGCTACTGGAATGGTCCCTGATGCAACATGGCGCTGGTCAAACTGGATGGACAGAAAAAGCCCTCCTTCTACAGTTTTTAACTCTTGCGGGAGAAATTCAGGGACTTTACCGCGGTGAAGGATTTGAGCCGGGATAGCATTAAGCTGTATGAGTTTACGATCGGCAATCAAAGAAAATGCATCGCCTGGCTGCGCAATACTTCTTCTCTTGTGAATGTCGATCTGAGCTCTCTACTTACTGCTTACTGCCGTTGGTTCAACGCTGAAGATCGAAGATTTTGTTACCGAATTGAATTCGGATGGTTCGCCTATTTTCCATGAGTCGATTTTAGCACCTATCCAGGCCGAGCCTCTGAGCAATACACCGGTCATGTTGGGCAATCCTGCTACTCATGTCAGTTATACCTCCAATGAGCCGCCGATGAATTTTAAGCTCGATCAAAATTTTCCCAATCCATTTAACCCAGCTACAACGATTCGTTTTAAACTACCCCAGGGTTCGCAGGTGACCCTGAGAGTGTAAAATGTTCTAGGAAGAGAGGTAGCGGTGTTGGCAAAAGGTAGATCAGGTGCCAGCTACCATTCACTACGATTCGATGCGAAAGACTTGCCCAGTGGAATTTATTTTTACTGCTTAATGACACCTATGTTTACCCAAACTAAAACCATGGAGCTTATCAAATGAACAAACTTTTTTCACGAACTTTGTTCCTATTGATCGCGCTTTTCTGGAACTCGATGAGCTACGCCCAATGGATGACGCATCACCAGGCTGTGGCGCAACCGAACGTTCCTAAACCGACGGTCAATTTGCCCATGACCGATCCGCGCTTCGGAACAACGCTGATTCGGATCACCGATGCTCGGGCATCGGGTTACGCTGGCGTTGTGCCCCAATACTCGAAACGCCAGGCCTGGAATGCCGATGAATCCCGCTTACTGCTATTCACCAGCGATGGTCTTGCGCTCCTCTACGATGGCGCTACCTATCGATTCATCCAGGTGCTCCATGCCGTTTGGGGCGAAGATGTGTTCTGGTATCCGATTGATCCAGCCATAATTATCTTAGCACAAGATAATGCGCTTTTTGCCTATCATGTGGAATCGGGTAGTCTCAGGCTGCTCTGTTCCTTTCCCGAATATACATTCATTAACACCCGTGGGGAAGGAAATTTAACCCGCGATGGCCGCTACTATGCGTTTGTCGGTCAAGTCTATGATGAAAACGTCCAGGTAACCTATTTCAAAGATCTTGTAGTCTATGATCTGGTGGCCAATCAGATAGTTGCGAAACTCAGGCTACCAGGGACATTGACTGATTTCGACTGGGTTTCGATTTCTCCTTTGGGGAATTATGTGGTGGTGGACTATGCGACCAGTAATACAGGTCGGTTCGAGGGGGTGGAGGTTTATGATCGAAATTTCAATTTTCTCTGGCAAAAACCATTAGGTGCAGGACACAGCGATCTTGGTATCGACGCCAATGGCGATGAAGTGCTGGTGATGGCTTATTATGACGATCAAACCAACAGCAACTTTATCAAAAAATATCGACTGGCTGATGGTCAGGAAACCTCATTGCTCGAGGTTTCCTGGCAATTTGATTGCCATATCTCCTGCCAGAACCAGGCTCGCTCCGAATGGTGCTTCGTCAGCACGTTCGATGGCGAGGCGCTCTTGACTGACGACAGCCTTTCCTGGCTGCCCTTCGAAGACGAAATCTTTGCGTTGAAGCTAGACGGAAGCGGCGAAGTTCAGCGCGTCGCCCATCATCACAGCCGCCGCTTTTCACCGACTACCCCGGATCGCGACAACAGCGTTTACTGGGCAGAACCGCATGCCACGGTAAGCCGCGATGGTGGACGCGTCCTTTTTGGCAGCAACTGGCGCGAGGATATTGAAAGCGATTCCAGCGTGGATAGTTATGTGGTTGATTTTCGTGCCTGGATAGGCGTTGCCGAATCGATGCTCTTGTTACCCGATGAAATATATCTGGCGCAAAACTACCCCAACCCATTCAATACCAGCACAGTCATCAGTTATCAGTTGCCAATATGCAGTCAAGTGGAACTGAGCATTTTCAACCCGTTTGGGCAAAAAGTTGTAACGCTGGTTTCAGAGAAACAATCGGCAGGCATTCATAAATTCATCTGGGATGCTAAAGGGTTGACAACTGGAGTCTATTTCTATCGGCTTGAAGCAAACGATTATGTGCTGGTCAAGAAAATGATTTTGATAAAATGATTACAAAACGACTACTACCCTAAAAAATTGAAGGTTGTGTTTCAAAAATTAGAGTCCAAGTAATGAGAAATTGGCACAATTGATTCTATAATTGATTTAAATTAAAACTCATTCCATCGCTGGCAGCAATGACAGGGACTTCAATTTTTTCAGTCATTTTCTTTGCCACTTCCCAAGGTTTGGCGTGGATCATGGTCATACCAAAATGGGTGATAATGGCAAATTTTGGTCGAATTTCTCCGATAATTTTTTCAGCATCGGCAACAGTCAAATGAAGAATTCCTCTCTCGCGATCATTTTTATCCTCATAGCGAACCACATGCAAAATTAACAGATCAGAGTTTGCATAGGCATCAATGAGGCCAGCGAAATAAGCACTGTCTACGATATGAGAAATCACACCTAAAGATGTTATGATTTTTAAACCATAGGTTTCTACTGGATGATCATGAGCGATGGGGGTTACGAGCTTTATGTTTTGGGTTATGTTAAATTCGGCTCCAGTGCTCATCAATTCAATTTTTGAAAGATACGGGCGAACATAGCTGAAAATCACTGGCTCGCCAGAGAGCGCCTCCGAGGGTACGACAACGATCCGATCTTTATGTCGGCCACTATCGGTCATTGCTTCGATCATCACATTCATATCAGTTGAGTGATCGATATGGCAATGCGTGAGCACGATCGCTTTCAATTTTTCTGGGCATAATTTTGGACGACTCGCACAGCATTTTACAAGCGTTCCTGGCCCTGGGTCTAGCAGAACGTCGTCTCCTTTGATGTTCATCCAAATACCCGCAGAACTCCGCAATTGCCGAGCAACTACATACCGAGCACCTGCAGTGCCGAGGAATTTAATAAAATTACTCTCCACCTTCGCCATAATTAAGATCAATTTATTTGATAATTTTTGATGGCGACTAATTGCAAATTAAAATTGGTAGATTCCAAATAATGAAGCTGCTGTGAGAAATGGTTAACTTGATTACTCTGAAGTGATTAAGCAGTCATTTTCTCTAATTTTTGAATTCTTTGCTCGTGGTCTTCCAAACGAAGCACGTGGCGGTTCAAAGCACTATCTACCGCTGCTCTTTCGGTTCGATGATTGGTAAGTTCCTTGAAAACTTTATCAACAGCATCGAGGACCAAATTGAATTTCGTGTCGAATTTTTCTTCAAGTCGATCGAGCCGATAATTGATTACCTTAAGCTCATTTTTAATGGCTTCGATGTCATTCGTGTTTTTTAAAACTTGGGTTGCAACAACCTCTAAAGCTTCCCTGGTTGCCAGCTTAGCGACTTCCTGTTTAAGTTCTTCCTTGGTTGCCAGTTTAGCGACTTCCTGTCTGAGCTCTTCTTTGGTTGCCAGTTTAGCGACTTCCTGTCTGAGCTCTTCTTTGGTTGCCAGTTTAGCGACTTCTTGTCTGAGTTCTTCTTTGGTTGCCAGCTTAGAGACTTGATGGTTAAGCTCCTCTTTCGAAGCTAGCTTCTTGGTTAAGCGATCTTCAAGATCGAATAGATCTTTTTGAGTGACAGGCTTTTCTTGTGTGGGATATTCCATCTTAGATGACCTTCGCATTTCTAACAATGAAATGACGGGAGGATTTAATTCATTAAAAGATAAATCAATTTATTCAAAAAGTCAAGGTATTTTTGCATGAACTTTTAGCTTGCTTTTATGGTAAAAGATGCTTAATTTTAGACGATTACTAAATTTTATAGGAGAAAAATTTTGTAATGATCCTTTCAGACAAAACCATTCGACAATATTTAAAAGATGGAAAGCTGGTTATTGAGCCACTGGAAGATATCCAAATTCAACCAGGCTCAGTTGATTTCCGTCTGGGAAATCATTATCTAAAAATCGCCCAACATCGGACGGCTATTCTGGATCTCGTCACAAGGCCAGAATATGAAGAACTCATTCAGGATGAGGTGATTATCCCACCGCACTCCTTTTTGTTAGCGACGACGCGAGAATTTGTGAAATTGCCGAATGATCTAACTGCCTTTGTTGAAGGCCGCAGCTCCATCGGTCGCTTAGGATTATTTATTCAAAATTCTGGCTGGGTCGATCCTGGGTTTGAAGGGGAAATCACCATCGAATTATATAATGCGAATATTCTGCCGATAAAATTGGTCTCAGGGATCCGTATTTGCCAACTTGTGTTTGCGAAATTAGATCAACCTGCCGCAAATCCTTACAGTGGCAAGTATCAGGGACAGCGAAAGGCGACCGGCAGTCGAGTTATGGAGGATGTCGAATTCCATAAATAGCGCATAGATCAATATTGAAGCTGAGCGAATCAAAATCAATCTTTAAAAAATTTTGGTGAAAGAGATGGTTATTAGAAAAGTTGTCTTATTCATCAGCCTGGTTTTGATGGTTTTGAGTATTACTGCGGTTTTCTATTATGCACCAATTGAGCGGACAATGGGGGTTGTTCAAAAAATATTCTATTTTCATGTTGCTTCCGCGTGGACTGGTTTTTTAGCATTCGGAGTGGTTTTCGTTTGCAGCATATTATTTTTGTGGAAAAAAAGAACACATTTCGATCTTTGGGCAATTAGTTCTGCCGAGATCGGCGTAATTTTTACCAGCTTGGTGCTCATTACAGGGCCGCTGTGGGCCAAACCAGTCTGGAACACTTATTGGACTTGGGATCCACGATTGACTACTACCCTAATTCTCTGGCTTATTTATTTAGGCTACCTTTTACTTCGAAAGATGATCACATCACCTGAGAAAGCTGCGAAAATCGGTGCAGTTTATGGGATCATCGGTTTTATTGATGTGCCCATTGTTTATTTATCGATCCGATTGTGGCGCACATTGCATCCTGGGTATGTCATGATCATGGCTGGTAAGGGCGCTGGTTTGGATCCCCACATGTTTCAGACTCTGATGGTTTGTTTGGTCGCATTTACATTTCTGTTTATCACGCTATTGATCTTGCGGGTTGACATTGAGAGACTAACAAATCGTATTGAACAAATAAGGCAAATTTCTCATTAGAGGGTAATAATGAACAATATTACTTTTTTAATTTCAGCCTATGTATTGCTATGGGTTATCCTATTCGGTTACGTATTTGTGATGTTCCGTCGGCTGAAAAAAATAGCTCAGCAGATAGAAATATTAAAGTCAGAAGATGCTAAAAACAAATAATTGTCTGGTATGAAATTTCGCTTCATGTTTACAAACAGCTCATTTTAACAAAAGGAAGCTTGGGGAGAAAGATAAGGATTCCGTGGCCTCCAGACGCTAAAGCCCCAAAAGAAAATAAAAATAGCAGATGGAAAGCCATAGATTTCCTAAATTCAAAACATCAGAAAAAAGGCTTGACAATTTGAATTGAATTAAATATATTTGACGGTTTTAATATGGGAAAACCGCCCCTGTAGCTCAGTTAGGATAGAGCAGCGGTTTCCTAAACCGCGTGCCGCAGGTTCAAGTCCTGCCAGGGGCACTCTCGATTAAATGGCAAGCGCATGCTGAATTGAGCCTGGTTGCCCTAATTCATAAATAAAAATTATCGATAAAATGAAAAAGGACCAATGAGATGTTAAAAGCACGAAAGCGGATTACAAAAAGACAAATTAAAGAGGATAAGTTTGTCACATTTTACTTTAAAGCCCAAGATTTTATTCAGCAAAATTTGAATAAAGTACTGATTGGCTTAGGAGTCTTTGCTGCGATCATTTTAATTACGTTGTTGATTATCCGCAGTAAGCAGTCCGCAGAACTAAATGCCTCTGTTAAGCTTGCTGAAGCAAATTCCAAATTAATGCGAGGTGAATTGCAGCCAGCCATTGATATTTTGCTGAACATGAGCGAGGATTATAGCGGAACGCGAAGTGCTGCTCGCGGTGTATACCTGTTGGCCTACTCTTACTTCCAAAAAGGTGAGTTCGACAACGCAGCCAAATATTTTAGAAAGTATCTGGACGATTATGGAGATGATCCCATCCTTAGCAGTGCTGCATACTCCGGTTTAGCGGCTTCTTTGGAGCAGCAGGGAAAATTTCAGGACGCAGCCCAAAACTATGAAAAGGCAGCAATCAAATATTCGACTCATTTTAGCGCACCCCAACAGTTAATGGATGCGGCGCGGTGCTACAAATTGATTAACCGCTTTGCTGATGCAAAGAGGTGTTATGAAAAACTTATTGAGAAATATCCGAACTCAGCACTTAAAAGCGACGCCGAAATGTTGTTGGCAAAATTAAAAGGATAAAAAAGAATCATAGCAAAAATTTCTTGCAAATTAAAAATAAATTTATTATATTGTTTATTTAAAGTGGGATGATTCTCCCACTTTTTTATTGTTATAAGCGAGATAAATCTATTAATGGATGCGATTCTGCTAAATGAGATCAAAAATCTAATCCTGCCAATTTTGACATCGCACCAGGTCGATTTTATCGATTTGGAGCTTAAAGGCAGAGTGGGCGCACAGGTATTGCGCGTTTTTGTGGACACAGATGGTGGAATTACGCTGGATCAATGTGTGATTTTAAGCCGAGAAATCTCAGATGCCTTGGATCGCCGCGATATTCTACCTGGTCGTTATCGATTGGAAGTGTCATCTCCAGGTTTGGATCGTCCATTAAAGTCAATGAGAGATTTTCAAAGAAATCTGGGTCGCCAAGTGAAGATCAAATATCTGGATGAAGGGGGGAATAGCGTCACTGTGATCGGGCAAATTGAGGGAGTCGATGATGATGCCGTTGTTATTCTGGAGGATGACCAGCAGAAGAAAATTACTATGTCGAAAATTCTGTTAGCTAAAATTCTACCAGTATGGTAGCGATCATTCGTGTTTAATCAGGAGATTTCGGTCTATGAAGAGTGAAATTGTTGAAGCCTTCAATCAAATTGTCAAAGATAAGAATATCGATAAGGAGCTTTTGAGTGAGATCCTCGAAAGCATCATGTATTCGATCGTAAAAAAGAAATACGGTACGACGGACAATTTTAATATTTTCGTCAGCATGGACAAGGGGGAGATCGAGATCTGCCAGATTAAAACGATTGTTGAAAAAGTAACTGATTCGGTGACTGAGATCGATTTGGAAACTGCCCGAAAGGTTGAGCCTGATTTGGAAATTGGTGATGAATTTTTAGACATCATCGACCCCTCCACCTTTGGCAGGCGATTGATCATTTCTGCCAAACAGAATTTAAATCAAAAAATCCGAGAGGCCGAAAAGGAGAGCATTTACGCCGAGTACGTAAATAGAATAGGAGAAATCATCATTGGGAATATCCGGCAGATAAATCGGAATGATGTCTATTTGAACGTAGATCGGGTAGAGGTTGTTCTCCCAAAGAAAGAACAAATCCATAATGAAAAATATCGCCGCGGTGAAAATCTCAGGGTCATTATTAAAGAGGTCAATCGGACCAGTCGTGGCCCTGAGATTATCGTTTCGCGAGCTGATCCCAGTTTTTTAATCCGACTATTTGAGTTAGAGGTTCCGGAAATATATGATGGAATCATCGAAATTAAAGGGATTGCCCGTGAGGCGGGGGATCGGACCAAAATCGCTGTTTACTCGAACGATAAGAGAATCGATGCGGTGGGTGCTTGCGTGGGTATGAAAGGAGTTCGGATTCAATCGATCGTGCGGGAGCTGAATGATGAGAAGATTGACATCATTAATTGGTCAGCGGAGCCAGAGATCTACATTGCTCGGGCGCTAAGCCCAGCAAAGCCAGTCAAAATCATTATCGATGAAGAACATAAAAAAGCTGTGGCAGTAATCCCAGATCATCAGATTTCATTGGCCATTGGCAAAGGGGGGCAAAATAAGCGGCTGGCATCCAAATTGACTGGTTATGAAATTGAGACCATTAAAGAATATGATTATTCGCAAGTGATTTCAGAAGGGAAAGCCAAAGAGGTTCAATTGACGGAAATTGAAGGGTTACCGACATCATTGGTGTCAAAACTTATCGCAAGTGGTTATGAAACGCTCAAGGATTTGATGGAGGCCGATCGAGAGGCGATCCTTAAAATCCATGGGATTGGTCCCAAGACCATCGAACAAATATATGCGGTAATCGAAAATTTGAAAGGAGGCCATCAAAAAGATACTGAATAAAATTTTACTGGTCATGAGCAGCAATTTGATTGCTCCGGCTTTTGTGGTAAGAATTAAAACGAGCAATAATTCTCATTCAGATTGGAGTAGATTAATTTGAGTAGCAAACGTCGTATACATCAAGTCGCCAAAGAGTTCAATATCTCGATCGACGAATTAATGAATTTTTTGATCAAGGCCAATTTTGATGTCCATAGCCCCATGAGCCCTGTGACGGATGAGATGTATCAGGAGGTGGCGAAGAAATTCAGTCGGGACATCAAAGTCGTTGGCGTCGATGAAGATATTCGGCAGAAGCTCAAAGAGAAAAGGGCGATCGAGGAAGAAAAGAAACGTAAGGAGCTTCAAGAATATGAGGAAATGCTGAAAATTTCCGAGATGGTGAGGACTGAGATCCCGAAGCGCCGCAAGCAGGAGGCACAGAAGCCCTTGCCGATTCCAACCACTCCAACTGAAGTAGAAGAGAAGCCGAAAGAAGCTCCATCGATAGTGGTTCCGCCGAAGCCAGAACCATCAGAGGTTTCTATGCCAGAGGAGCCATCACTGGGAGTGGTAGAGCCCAATTTGCCAGCTGAGCCAGTCCTCGTCCAACCGGAAGAACCCGTGGCAGAAGCCCCTTCCGTTGAACCCGAGTCCATTTCCATTGAACCAGCGCCGATAGAGTCTGTTTTGCCGGAGCAGCCCAGTGAACAGGTTCCTGAGGTCAAATTAGAAGCTGTTACTACTGAAGCACCTCAGATGCCTGAAAAAGTAGAAAAAGCTGAGAAAGAGAAAACTGAAAAGGAACTCGAAATCGATTTAATTCGAAAGATCGATGCCAAGCGGAAAGAGCGGCTGGTGGTCACTCCCGAAGGGGAACTAAAACCGAAACGTCATAAGAAAAAATTAAAGAAAAAAGAACGACTGGCATTAATTCAAGGTGAGTCGGAGCTGGATCTTGATGAACTTGAAATGCCAGTAGCTCCTCGGAAGAAGAAAAAGAAAAAGAAGAAAGCTGAACGACTGCTCGAAGCTGAGCTCATCGAGAAACCCAAAAAGAAGCTCAAGAAGAAAAAGAAATTCATTATCAGTGATGAAGAAGTTGAGGAATCGATTCGCCAAACGTTTGCGGCGCTGGAGGAGACGACCCATCATCGCAAACGGCGCAAGAAGGTGAAGGAATCCGATGAGCTCGCTCCTGAGGAGGACAATGTCCTCAGGGTCATCGAATTCATTACTGTGGCAGACTTGGCTCGTGAGATGGAGGTTGAGACCAGCGAGGTGATCAAAAAATGCATGGAACTGGGGATGTTGGTCACCATCAACCAGCGTCTGGATGCAGAGACCATCCAAATCGTTGCGGATGAATTTGGTTACCAAGTCGAAATTATTCCCGAGTACGGCAGCGAGCTGTTCGAGGAATTGGAGCAAGAAGATGACGAATCTCAGCTTCAGCCGCGGTCGCCAGTGGTGACAATTATGGGACACGTCGACCATGGCAAGACTTCATTGCTTGATTATATTCGCAAAAGCAATATCATTCAAACAGAGGCGGGGGGAATTACTCAGCACATTGGTGCCTATCGAGTGGGTGTCGATGGCAAAATGATCACTTTTCTGGATACGCCGGGACATGAAGCTTTTACCGCCATGCGAGCTCGAGGTGCCCAGGCGACCGATATCGTCGTGCTGGTCGTGGCTGCTGACGACAGCGTCATGCCCCAGACCGTTGAAGCCATCGATCATGCCAAAGCTGCTGGAGTTCCAATTATTGTGGCTATCAATAAGATCGATAAGCCCAATGCGGATCCCGAAGCCATTAAGCGGCAATTGGCAGAGCATGATGTGCTGGTTGAAGAGTGGGGTGGAAAATATCAATGTGTCGAAATTTCTGCGAAGACAGGTCAAAATATCGACAAATTGTTAGAGAGCATTCTTATTGAAGCAGAGATTCTGGAGCTCAAAGCAAATCCGAATCGCTTGGCCAAGGGCGTCGTGATCGAGTCCCAACTTGATAAGGGTAAAGGGGTCCTTGCAACGGTATTGGTCCAAAACGGCACGCTGAAGATCGGCGATCCTTTTATTGTCGGCCAACATTACGGCAAAGTGAGAGGCTTGTTCAATGAATTTGGACAAAAATTGAAAGAAGCTGGACCCTCTGTGCCAGTTCGGGTGATTGGTTTTTCTGGACTGCCCCAGGCTGGCGATACCTTTATTGTGCTTCCATCTGAACGCGATACCAAGGCGATCAGTTTGGAACGACAACAGATCCGGCGCGAACAGGAGCAACGCTATTTTAAGCACATCACCCTCGATGAAATTTCAAAACGGATCAAAAAAGGTGGTGTGAAGCAGCTTTCGTTGATCATCAAAGGCGATGTGGATGGTTCGGTAGAGGCGCTTCGGGATGCGTTTGCTAAGCTCTCTACCGATGAGGTGAAAGTGGAGATTATCCGAAAGGGAGTGGGTGCGATCACTGAGTCCGATGTGCTATTGGCCAGCGCTTCAAATGCGATCATTATCGGCTTCCAGGTGCGGCCGACCATCAATGCTCGCGAATTGGCCAAGAAGGAAAATATCGACATTCGGCTCTATCGCGTGATTTACGATGCGATTGCCGACGTGAAGAGCGCGCTGGAAGGGTTGTTAGAGCCCACTTATGAGGAGGAAAGCCTGGGCACATTAGAGGTCCGAAACACGTTCCGTATTCCCAAGGTTGGTACTGTGGCTGGCTGTTATGTGCTTTCTGGGAAAGTGTCTCGAAACGACAACATCCGCTTGTACCGCGAAGACAAGTTGATCTATGAAGGGCGCATTATTTCGCTAAAGCGATTTAAAGACGACGTTCGTGAGGTGGTCAGCGGATTTGAGTGTGGAATTGGACTCGAAAACTTCGATGACATTAAGGTGGGTGATATCATGGAAGTTTACCGAGTAGTCGAGGTAAAACGAACCCTGGCCGCAGCAAGTTAGCTTTGCTCCATGATATCAATGATGACCTTTTATTGAAAGCCATTTACACGGCTCCACATGATATGCATGGATGAATCAAAAAACGCACATCATATTACGAACTGGATGAGAAGTGAGATGCTGGTGGGTGTTGGTCAAATAGAGCTTTATATCCCAGAGAGCGGATCATTAAAGTCGAAACGGTTCGTCTTGAACAGTATCAAGACCCGAATTCGAAATAAGTTTAATGTGTCTGTGGCTGAGGTGGAGAACAACGATAAATGGCAACGGTGTTCCTTGGGTGTGGCTATCGTGTCCAATGATCGGAAAATCATTGATAGTACCTTGAACCAGGTTGTTTCATTGATTGCGAGCGATGTTCGTGTAGAAGTTATTGATCATTCCCTGGAGATTTTTTAGCCTGAAATGCCAATTTGACCTTGTCAATCTAATTCAATTGAACTACAACCCACCTCTCTCTCATTTCGGCTGCAGGAAGAAATCTTTGGGTCCGGAAATTTCATTGCAACCAAATCGTTCGCTATGTTCAGAAGGATTACCACACAACGAGTTTAATCATTCGTATTTGTCCACAAGTTTGGTTTGATGCTGCAATAAGTTGTCTGAGCCAGGAAGTTTTTCAGCAAAGTTTGATTCTAAATGATGGGTTGAATTGCATAGGAATTTGTTGAAAAAGCCGACATAAAAAAGTGCTGTCATGAAATACAAAAGATCACAACGCGTGTCTGAGCTCCTCAAGCGAGAGATCAGCCAGATCATTTTTTTTACGCTCAAAGATCCTGCAATAAAACCGGTGACAGTCACTTTTGTTAAAGTGACTGATGATTTAAAGCACGCCAGTATCTATTATCGGGTATTGGGTGATGAATCAGCTAAAGCTGGGGCGTCGAAAGGTCTGGAGCGAGCCAAGAGATTTATTCGATTTGAGATTGGGCAGCGCACTGAATTGCGGTTTGTCCCAGAAATTGAGTTTTTCTACGATGAAGGTTTAGATGAGGCAGCGCGGATCGAGTTGCTATTGCATCAGATCAAAGAGTCGGATGTTTCATGATATGGTTAGAGAAACCGTTTGATTTTGAAGCAGGCGTGATATTGAATTTTTACAAGCCAGTGGGTCCGAGCTCATTTTGGATGGTGAAACAAGTAAGAAAATTGATTGGCGCCAAAGTAGGGCATGCGGGCACGTTGGATCCTTTTGCAGAAGGTGTATTGTTGCTTTGTAGTGGCCGAGCGACCAAACGAGTTCAACATTTGATGGCACTCCCGAAAGAGTATATCGGCGAGATCGAGTTTGGGGTGATCACAGATACGGATGATTTGACCGGCCGGATCATTGAGCAGCGTCCAGTTCCGAAATTGACGGCTTCAGAAGTGGAACAGATTTGTCAGAGGTTCGTGGGAGATATTTATCAAATTCCGCCTATGTTTGCGGCGAAAAAATGGCAAGGAAGACGCCTGTACCAATTAGCTCGGAATGGCCAGGTGGTCGAGCGAACGGCGAAATTGGTCCATATTGATCAGATTAAGTTGCTATCCTTTGACGGGACGATTGCCAAAATTGAAGTTCGGTGCGCGAAGGGGACCTACATTCGGGCATTAGCGCGGGATATCGGTTTGGCTCTCGGATGTGGTGGAAATTTGAGGTCTTTGATTCGCACAAAAATTGGAGAATTTGATATCGCGAATGCGATGCATTTGGAGCAGTTTAAACTCCTATTAAACTCACCACGATGATAGATTGCAACGAGTGACGTAGCTTTGGCATGAAGATCTTTCGAAATCTTGATGATGTTGAACATGAAGCGAATTGTGTTATAACCACTGGAACTTTCGATGGAGTCCATCTCGGACATCAATCGATCATTCGGACTTTGCACGAATCCGCCAGCCAGCGCCAGGGGTGTGTTACGATTGTTACATTCGAGCCGCACCCCCAATTTGTCGTCAAGCTTGCAGAGAAAAATGGTCTGCGATTGCTCACGACCATCGAGGAAAAAATCGATATCTTAGAGCAGTATCAAATTGACCGATTGATCATTATCCCGTTTGATATCAAATTTGCTCAACTCAGTTCGCGGCAGTTTATTGAACAAATTTTGGTGAACAAGATCGGCTTCCAGACGATCGTGATCGGCTATGATCATGCATTTGGGAAAGATCGCCAGGGCAATTTCGAGGTGCTAAACCAGCTCAGTCACCAGTACAATTACGAGATTGTCGTTTGTCCACCATTTACATTGGATGGTGTCATCATCAGTAGTACCAAGATTCGTAAGCTATTAGCAAGCGGGGCCGTTGAGCAGGCCGCCCGATTTTTGGGCAGAAATTATCGGATGGCTGGCACGGTAGTGCCCGGTGAAGGAAGAGGGAGAACGCTCAATATCCCGACGGCGAATTTATCGCCCGTCTCCGAACAAAAGTTGATCCCTCAGGACGGCATTTATGCGGTATGGGCAAAGTTGCAATCAGAACGATATCCTGGGGTCTTATATATCGGAAGCAAGCCTACGTTTGCTTATCAGCATCAGACCATCGAATTGCATATTTTGGATTTTTCTGGGAATTTATACGGCAAAAAAATCGAAATCGAGTTTGTTTCGCGAATTCGAGATGATCAGCAGTTCGACTCCGCGAGTCAGCTTGTGGAGCGGATCGAGCGGGACAAAGCGACCGCCCGAGCGATTTTGGGCTTGTAAAAGCCTTTCGTTTTGCGAAAATCATTAAGTTGGATAAAATCCATATCTGTTTTTTTGATTAAACTTTGTTAGGAGAGAAATATGACGCTTACCAAAGAAGCAAAGCTCGAGATCTTCAAGAAATTTGGTAAAGATGAGAAAGATACTGGGAACACCAAAAGCCAAATTGCGCTGCTAACCCAGCGAATTGTGCACTTGTCAGAGCATCTGAAAACCCAGCCCAAGGATCATCATTCGCGCCGAGGACTGCTGAAGCTGGTTGGACAACGAAAAAGACTCCTGCAATATTTGCAGCGACAAAATATCGATGAATATCGAAATTTAATCGAAGCATTGGGCATCCGAAGATAAATTCATTTTTTTTCTCTTGGGATCAATTTGGCTGTGATTTGAGCAGCTTCCTTGAAGATAAGAACCCAATCTCATTAGCGCCCATCATATAAATTTGGTTTGTTTCAACGGTCGTCGGATTGTCAATGATGATGGCTCGCAAACCATGATGGGAGTTGCATCAGATGGGTAGAAAAAAGATTTTGAATAAGACAGGAATCAACGATTGCCAATGAATCGCCATACGTTTTCGCATTCATATTCGAGTTATTAATAGATCGCGTTGCTAAGATTGGTTGCTTGAGAATTTGAGGAGGTGTTTAGCCCCGTTGATTGAGGTCCAACAGCTTACGCGCTACTTTGGTCAGGTAGCTGCAATTGAAGATGTGTCATTTCGCGTGGAGAAAGGGGAGGTATTGGGGTTTCTTGGTCCAAATGCCGCCGGAAAAACCACGACTATGCGGATCCTCACTGGTTTTCTCCCCGCTTCTCGAGGCAGCGCGAAGGTGGCGAATTTTGATGTATTTGAAAATCCCTTGGAAGTAAAAAAGAGAATTGGCTATCTCCCAGAACATCCTCCTTTGTATGCCGAGATGACCGTGGCCTCATTCCTCGATTTTGTCGCCAAACTGAAGGGAATTGCGCCGCGGGATCGAAAGCAGAAGATTAAGCTTGCCATTGAGAAAACTGGCCTCAACGGTCGCGCAGATACCATCATTAAAAATTTGTCGAAAGGTTATAAGCAGCGGCTGGGATTAGCCCAGGCGATTATTCATGAGCCCGAGGTGCTGATCCTCGATGAGCCCACGATTGGATTGGACCCGATCCAGATCATCGAGGTTCGCCAGTTAATTCGCGAGCTTGCTGGCAAGCATACGGTAATTCTCAGCACCCACATTTTGCCAGAGGTGAGCATGACCTGCCAACGCGTGGTGATTATTGATCGGGGCAAAGTAGTTGCAGAAGATCGGCCCGAAAACCTTATGGCCAAGCTGAAAGGCGCAGAGCAGGTCACTCTCATCGTTGGTGGACCCTTCACTGAGGTCCAGCAATGCCTATCGCAAATTCCTGGCGTGACCCATGTCACGCTGGCCGAACCATTGGGGGATAACAAAGCCAGTTACGCTGTAACGAGTTCATTACATCAAGAGATCAGCAGCGAGCTTGCGCGGACGATTGTGAATCATGGCTGGGATCTTTATGAACTGAAAAAAGCCGAGATGAGCTTGGAAGAGGTATTTTTAAGATTGACCACAAATGAACAGGAGGTAATGAACTAGTGGCAAAAGTGTGGGCGATTTTTGAGCGCGAGATGAAATCTTACTTTGTAGCGCCCATTGCTTATGTGGTCATTGCGCTGTTTATCGCTATCGTGGGCATTTTTTTCTATTTGATCTTAGCTTCGTTCGTGCAACGGTGCTACGAAATCGACCTATATGCCCAGCAATGGCAGCAGACAGCGCCAGCCATGAACCTCCATGAATGGGTTACGCGGCCGTTTTTCGGCAATATGGCAACCATTGCCCTGATGATTTTGCCGCTGATTACCATGAAATTATTCGCGGAAGAAAAGAAAAACGGTACCATAGAGCTTTTGCAGACCTCGCCGATCACGACAGCTCAATTGGTGCTCGGAAAATACGCGGCCGCCGTGGCGCTCTATTCGACGATGTTGGCGATCACGCTGATTTATATGCTGTTTTTGTTTCTTTACGGCAAACCAGAGATCGCTCAGATTTTCTCTGGATATTTGGGCATGTGGCTGATCGGGAGCAGTTACTTGGTTATTGGCCTATTATTTTCAACCTTCACTGATAATCAAATTATAGCAGCCGTCAGCACGATCGCGGTGATTTTGATGTTCTGGGCGATCGGCTGGGTTACTGATTTTCTAAGCCCTGCATTGGGGAAGTTCATCGGTCAACTTTCATTGATTGAACATTTTGAAGACTTCGAAAAAGGGGTAGTCGACTCAAAGCATATTGTCTTTTATCTCAGTTTTATCTTTATGGGATTATTTCTCAGTTACGCTTCTCTGGAATCCAGCCGCTGGAGGGGCAGCCGATGATTCAATGGAAGCAATACTTGCCGATCGCCGCGCTGATCTTGATCGCATTGATGCTGCTGGTCAATTTAATTACCCAGCAATGGTCAATGATTAGCTGGCTGGCGCTGACGCTTGCGGTGGCATCCTTCGCCATCTATTGCTGGCTGGAGCGGAAAACAGTTCGGCAATGGATCTCCACCCGATCGTTCCGTTACGGCAGCAATACTGTCGCATTGATTATGATCGTTTTGGGCATTCTGGGGCTGGTCAATTTTATAGCGGGGCGACATAATTTTCGCTGGGATACCACTCAGGCTAAATTGTTCAGCCTGTCACCACAAAGCAAAAAATTAGTGAAATCGCTCAATCATGAGCTGCACGTCAAGGCGTTCTTTCGGCCCAGCTATCAACAACCGATTCGAGACCTGCTGGAGGAGTACGCCAATCAATCGAAACGGTTTCGCTACGAAATCATCGACCCAGATGTGAATCCCGATCAAGTGAAACGCTATCAGATCGAAAATTATGAGACACTTGTTTTAGAGTACGGCAATAAAATCGAGAAAATTACCAAAGCGACTGAGCCAGATATCACGAACGCTTTGATCCGAGTGATGCAGGAGGGAGAAAAAAAAGTTTATTTCACCACCATGCATGGAGAACCGGAACTTGATGACGAGGAACGAGGAGGGCTCCATCATGCGAAAACGAAATTGATTGCAGAGAACTATCAAGTCGCCACCATTTTCTTGGCCGAGCACCAGCAAATTCCCGATGATTGTTCGGTGTTGATGATCGTTGGGCCGAAAAAAGATCTATTGCCAAATGAATACCAGCTGATTGAGCAATATCTTAATCGCGCCGGGCGGCTAATGGTGCTCCTGAATCCAGACCAACCTGACCTCAGGGCTTTATTGAGCTCATGGGGATTTGAAATCGGCGATAATACGGTTATCGATATTTCACCGATGGGACAATTGTTCGGGGCGGGATACGCGGCCCCGTTGGTGACCAGTTATCCAGAGCATGAGATCACCCGTGATTTCAATTTGATGACCCTATTTCATCTGGTTCGATCAGTCACTCCAGTGAATCAGCCCCGGGCTGGGATCACAGTTTCGTCATTGGCTCAGACATCAAATTTCCCCAATAGCTGGGGGGAGACGCGATTGACCAGCCGGGTCAAATTCGATGAGGGGCAGGATTTGAAAGGTCCGGTATCTATTGCTGCCGCAGCGGAGAAAGAGGTGAAGTTGCAAGTTCAGGGCTCTGACAATGACACGACGGCCGCGGTACGCAAGGCCCGAGTGGTGGTGTTCGGTGATTCGGATTTCATAACCAATGGTTTTTTTCAATTTCAAGGCAATGGGGATCTATTTCTGAATGCTGTCAATTGGCTGGCTGAGCAGGGAGAACTGATTGCCATTCGACCAAAACAGGCTGAAGATAATCGGATTTCGTTGACGACCCAGCAATCGCTATTAATTTTCTGGCTTGGGGTTGTGTTTCTGCCATTGTCCATCCTGATTATTGGGGTGGTAATCTATGTGCATCGAAAATGAATGATTTCCCATGACATCGCGACGATTGATCATATTGCTATTACTATTTTTGGGACTCGCGGCTTACGCCTATTTTTTCGAGGTTGAAGGTGGCAAATGGCGAGAGGCGAAAAGGGAAGAACAGCAAAAATTAGTTCAAATCGATGTGGCTCGGGTCACCAGGCTCACGCTTTTGCCCAGCAACATCGAAATCCGAAAGGTCGATTCGCACTACCAGATCCATTCGCCAGTGGTTACAGACGCGGATAGCCTTACAATCGCGACAATTTTGGACAATCTGCGCTGGATGAAAAAAGGGAGATTTGTTTCAGACAATCCCCATGATCTGGCCAAGTTCGGTCTTGTTCCCTATCAACAGGCGATGGTGATCCAACAAGGCGATCGAATTGATAGTTTATTTATTGGGAATAATAATCTGGATGGCAGCGAATGCTACTGTCGAAAAAATGGCTCAAACCAGGTGTTTCTGGTTCCAATCAGTCTGAAAAATAGCGCCACCAAATCGTTATTCGATGTACGGGACAAATCTATCCTCAAATTTGAGCCCAAAAATATCGCCAGCGTGATGATCACCAATCAAGGCAAAAATTTTCAGTGCCAGCGAGATCGTCAATGGCGGTGGTGGATCCGAGAGCCGATCTCGGCCTTCGCAGATGAAGATCGGTTGGACGCCATGCTCAATCAACTTGTTGATGATAAAGTGAAAGAAATCGCATCGGAAACCAGCGATGAGCTGGCAAGCTACGCACTGGATCGACCCTGGCTGACCATCACGCTATACGATAGCTCGAATCATCCCAAGGGTCGGTTGGAAGTGGGTAGGCGACAGAATGGCCAATATTATGCCCGAGACCCGAATCGTCCAGCCGTGCTGCTGATCGATTCGAGTCTGGTGGCGCGGTTAAATGTTTCTCTATATGATTTGCGAGATAAAACCATCGCGAATTTTGAACCAGATAGCGTGACGACGATTCTGTTGCAACGTCCAGGGCTAATATTCCATTGTCGCAAGGATAGTCTTGGGCGCTGGGTGATGCTTCAACCCGATTCCGCGCTAGCGCGCTCATGGAAGATCAACTCTTTGCTATATAAGATAAAGGATTTGAAGGTGGCTCAGTTTATTGATCCGCCATATCGTTCGGATCAGCATTATGGTTTTGATCGGCCTGAAATTCAGCTCAAATTGATGAAAGGAGAAAGGATTTTGGCGGATTTTATCATGGGAAAAGCAGTTGATGATAAGATCTGTCTAAAGAACCAGCTAACCAAAGCGGTGCATTTGGTAAAACAACAAGCTAAACAAGAGCTGTCCGTTGTGGCAGCGGATTTTACAGATAAATAAGGAACAAGGAAAATGACAGAACAAGTTTCAACAGCAATAGGAGGGGGGACGATGATAGTTCGAAAGGAAATGACCTGGGGAGGAAGAACGCTCAGTATCGAAACTGGCAAAGTGGCGAAACAGGCCAACGGGGCCGCCGTGGTCCAATATGAGGGGACCGTCGTTTTGGCAACAGCCGTAGCGACCCGCAAGCCAGTCGAGGGGAGTGATTTCTTCCCATTGAGTGTGGAATATCGAGAGAAAGCTTATGCAGCGGGAAAAATCCCTGGTGGCTATATTAAGCGGGAGGGACGACCAAGTGATAACGAAATTTTAAGTGCGCGGATCATCGATCGACCCATTCGACCACTGTTCCCTGATGATTTTCGCAACGAGGTGCAAATCATTGTGATGGTGCTCTCAGCAGATCGAGAGAATGACCCAGACGTGCTCGGGGTGATCGGCACCTCTGCGGCCTTATCTATTTCTGATATCCCATTTCTCGGCCCAGTGGGCGCCGTTCGCGTGGGGAGGATCAATAAAGAATTTATCGTCAATCCAACATACAGCGAATTGGAAGAGAGCGATATGGATTTGGTGATCGCTGGGACAGAGGATTCGATCGTCATGGTAGAGGGTGAATCGCGCGAAATCAGTGAAGATGATATGATCGCGGCCCTTGCATTTGGCCATGAGCATATTAAAAAAACGGTGGCTTTACAGAACGAATTGATCCGTGAATGTGGCAAACCCAAAATGGCCTACCAAGTGATCAAGGCTGATGAAGCGCTGGTAACTGCAATTCAGCAAATGGCGATGCCCAGGTTGGAACAGATTATGGCGATCCAAGATAAGACGCAGCGCTCTAATGAGTTATTCAATCTGTTAGAGGAAGTGCAGGCCGCGTTAGCTGAGCAATTTCCAGATTCAGAGATATTGATCAAGGAAGAGCTGGAGAAGATCCAACGGAACCTGGTCCGGAAGATGATTCTAGAGCACAATATTCGATTGGATGGCCGTCGGCCTCACGAAATTCGTCCCATCACCTGCGAAGTTGGTCTGCTACCTCGCACCCATGGTTCGGCATTGTTCACGCGCGGGCAAACTCAAGCGTTAGCCGTTACCACGCTGGGAACCAAAATGGATGAACAGAAAATGGATGAGCTGGAGGGTGAATTTTCGAAGAGCTATATGTTGCATTATAATTTCCCGCCGTTCAGCGTGGGAGAAGTGCGCCCCATTCGGGGGGTCGGTCGTCGCGAGATCGGACATGGCAATCTGGCCGAACGGGCGATCAAAAATGTGATCCCCAGCGATACCATCTTTCCCTATACGATCCGAATTGTGTCGGATATCTTGGAATCGAATGGCTCCTCCTCCATGGCGACCGTATGCGCCGGTTCAATGTCCCTGATGGACGCAGGCGTTCCGATCAAAGAGGCAGTGGCCGGAATCGCCATGGGGCTGGTGAAGGAGGACGATCGCTACGTCATCCTGAGCGATATCCTGGGGGACGAAGATCATTTCGGAGACATGGATTTCAAGGTCGCAGGGACGGCCAAAGGGATCAATGCGTTTCAGATGGATATCAAGATCAAAGGATTATCCTTGGAAATTTTGCGAGAGGCGTTGGCCCAGGCCAAACAGGGGCGGCTTCATATTCTTGACGCAATGAATAAAGTTATCGATAAACCTCGGCCAGAGCTCTCCGCTTATGCGCCCAGAATCTTAACGTTCAAGGTGGATAGCGAATATATCGGCACCATAATCGGTCCCGGTGGCAAAACCATTCGCGATATCATCGAAAAGACCGATGTCGCCATTGACATCAGTGACGATGGCGTGGTCACGATCGCTTCAGTGGACCCAGAAAATGGACGGAGGGCCAAAGAAATGATCGAGAACATGATCCGACAGCCGGAAGTGGGCAAGGTCTATACTGGAAAAGTGAAGCGGATCATGAATTTTGGCGCCTTTGTGGAGATTCTCCCAGGTAAGGAAGGATTGCTCCATATTTCCCAGATTGAAAATCGTCGGATCGAGCGGGTAGAAGATGTGCTGAAGATCGG
Organism: candidate division KSB1 bacterium; assembly: GCA_034506395.1. Taxonomy (NCBI): domain Bacteria; kingdom Pseudomonadati; species Candidatus Zhuqueibacterota bacterium. The sequence goes on from JAPDPQ010000030.1 coordinate 41,488, forward strand.
AGATGAAATTCAGGTCAAGCTGATGAAAATCGATGAACAAGGCAAAATGGACCTGAGCCGCAAAGTGCTGTTAGAGCGATAGTCCGTTTCAGCCGCCGGTCCGATTTCGGCGCATAGCTCCATGGATTCTTGAAGCCAGCTCAGCAGAAGCAACCAGCGAAATTCTTATTGCATTGCAAACGATTTGCTTTGTTCTCATTGGTTTTGAGGCGCTGAGGCAAATGCAGCGGCTGGCTTTGCAATCAAACTCATCCAGGTTGTAGAGATCGACGGTTGAAATTCGTTCTGTGATCATCTGTCGCAATGAGGAAGTTTCATCTGCACTTTCAATTTCGGTCTATTTAAACGGCAATTATGAGTTAGATGTTTGAGATGCAAAGGAATGTTTCTTTAATCACTCTATGGAATCTAATACACTTTTCACAATTAACATTTTTAGGAGGGATTGATTATGGTTATTGGTGTGCCAAAGGAAATCAAGGCGAATGAGAATCGAGTGGCGGTACAACCCTCTGGCGTTGAGATTTTGCGACAGCATGGTCATACAGTGCTAATCGAAACCAAGGCTGGCCTCGGAAGTGGTTTTGAAGACGATCATTATAAGAAAGCTGGGGCGCAGATCATTGCCACCCCTAAAGAGATTTATGAGAAGGCCGACATGATTATGAAGGTGAAAGAGCCCCTGTCATCTGAATATGGTTTAATTCGAAAAGGGCAGATTGTATTTACATATTTTCATTTTGCGGCCTCCCGAGAGTTGACCGAAGCGATGATTAAGAGCCATTGCATAGCGATCGCCTACGAAACGATCGAAAAAGCGGATGGGAGTTTGCCGTTGCTCAATCCGATGAGCGAAGTGGCCGGTCGGTTGTCGATTCAAGCTGGGGCGCGATGCCTCGAGAAAACGTTCGGCGGACGTGGCATCCTATTGGGTGGCGTGACTGGTGTGGCGCCAGCGAAGGTTGTCATCATCGGCGGCGGCATCGTTGGCACCAATGCGGCGCAAATGGCGGCTGGGCTTGGCGCGAACGTGACGGTTCTGGATATTAACATCGATCGACTGCGATTCCTCAATCATGTGTTGCCGGCAAACGTGACGACCATGATGTCCACCCCAGAAAACATCCGGCAACAGATCGCCGATGCCGACCTGGTGATTGGAGCGGTGTTGATCCACGGCGCCAAGGCGCCTCATTTAATTACACGCGACATGTTGAAGTTGATGAAAAAAGGCTCAGTCATCGTGGATGTGGCTGTGGACCAAGGCGGCTGTGTCGAAACGATCCATCCCACCACCCATGCAGATCCTACCTATGAGGTCGATGGCGTGATTCATTATGGGGTCGCCAATATGCCAGGCGCTGTGCCAAAGACTTCGACGATCGCTCTTACCAATGTTACATTGCCTTATGCTGTTGAGATCGCAAATAAAGGCTACCTGGAAGCAATTAAAACCAATCGCGAGATCGCCCTGGGCGTAAATGTAATTTTTGGTAAGGTGACCTATGGCCCAGTGGCTGAGGCATTTAATCTGCCGTATACGCCATTGGAAGAAGTGATTAAAAATCTATAAGCGTATAGCCCAGTCCTTTTTTAATTTTTCGATCTCATTCCGCTCATTTTGGTTAATGATCAAGTCATCCCTCTCGATAGAGAGATGGATTGCACGGGTCAACACTCATGTGTCGCTGATTTTGTGGAAGTGGAGTTCGATCTGACTGAGGTCGATGAAGGCGATCATGGATGCGGTCGCAGAGCAATTCGCGTTTTTTGTAAGGGAATATATCTTGATTCAAAGTTCGAGCCGGGCGATTTTTCGGCTGATGAATCAAGTGGCGCTGCGACCGCGACGGATATTTAAAAATAGATGATCTGGAGCAACTTGATAGCCTGTGGCTATGCGGGATTGATAAAGTCCGTTCCATTTGATTGGGCGAGGAGCAGTGTTGTGAATGTTCCGATTTTAGCATATCATAAGGTCAGCGATCGTTTTGAGTGGAGCATTAATTCCGTCTCCCCTCGGGCTTTCAAGAGCCAGATACAATTCTTGGTGGACCATCATTTTTATACTATTTCCCTGGAGCAATATTTTGATTCCAGCATAGAAGTGGGTCCTACGCGTCGCCCTATTATCATCACATTTGATGATTCGGACGAGTCGGTGCTATTGCACGCTTTCCCGATTATGCAAGCGGCTGGGTTTCAGGCGACCCTGTTTATCGTCTCTGGTTATGTGGGACATTGGAATCGGTGGGATGCGAATTTAGGAGGCATATATTCGAGACATTTGAGCTGGGATCAGATTAAACTACTGGTCCAAGCTGGCTGGGAAGTTGGATCGCACACGGTGAGCCACCCTGATCTGGTCTCTCTCTCTAATAAAGAGTTGCAAAACGAGTTGAAAGGATCTCGGGAAGTGATCGAATCCAAATTAAACCAGCGTGTCCGATTTATTTCTTATCCTTTCAATCGATTCGATCGTCGGGTGATAGATGTGGCTCAGCAGGCTGGCTACTGCGGCGCTTGTGCGCTCTGGGTATCCCAACGTTGGAATGATCTGCCGTGGCAGTTTCGAGTGCCCCGGCTCGGCGTTTATCGTATCGATTCCCTGAGCTGGTTCAAAAAAAAGCTCGCTGCTTCGTGGATGGAGCGCTTCAAGCAACGCCTCATTAGCCTTGCTTCCCACGGGACGATCTGGTATAAACGGCTTCATCGCTAAAAAAATTTGTTGCTTTTTTATGAAATAATTCTTATATATATGCACGAAAATTTGCTGGGCACCAGCAATATGAAATCAAACTCAATAAAGAAGCTTTATTATTCGATCAGCGAAGTCAGTAAAATTACCGGGCTGAAGCAATATGTGCTGCGCTTTTGGGAGACGGAGTTCGAACAATTGAAGCCAGCAAAGAACCGGGCTGGCAACCGCATTTATCGGTTGAGCGAAATCAAGCTGATTTTTCTGATCAAAAAATTGTTGTATGAAGATAAGTACACCATAGAAGGGGCTCGTCAGAAATTAAAAACGCTGATGCCCATCAAACCATCTCAGTTGGATATGCCGTTTCCAGAAAACCAAAATGACGTGATTCGTTCTTTAAAACAAGATCTTCAAGAGCTTCTGGACATTCTGGATGATAAGAAATAGCAGCGAAGCGAAGTCCCATCGTTGAGAAGACAGGCGATCCAGTCTGAAAATTGCGGTAACGGCTTGATGATGGGACTGTATCAGATGATTTTCGGGGCGTAGCGCAGTCCGGTTAGCGCACTTGACTGGGGGTCAAGGGGTCGGTGGTTCAAATCCACTCGCCCCGACGAGCAGGGGCAAAATAACATTTTGCCCTTTTTTATTTGAATGCGTTCCGAATTATTCATCCAATGCGATGAAATTCAGTGGTGCCTCTTACCTCAAGACATTTTAAAGTAAGCAGTACGGTTGATCGGAACCCATCTGAAAAATGCTCCAATCGGAAAGAGCAGAACGGAACAACCCTCTCTCGTGTTCGCAAGGATAGAAATTGTAATGATGCCAGCAATTTGCACCGATTCACGGAATGAAAGAAAAAAAGAAAATAATGGAAGCAAAGCTTCAGCGAACCTGGCGGGTGGTGGTGACCGATTATATCGAGCAAGATCTCGATTGGGAGCGCGCGCATTTGGCTCATTGGCGCGAGATCGAGTTTGAAGCTTTTCAATTGAAACAAGCGCCCGAGGCGGAAATTATCCCAGCCGTCAAGGATGCAGACATTCTCGTGGTGAATATGATGCCGCTCCCTCGCCGCATCATTCAGGCGCTCGATCGTTGTCGCCTGGTCATCCGTCATGGTGTCGGTTACGATAATATCGACGTGGCTGCATTGACCGAACGCGGTATTCTGTTCATCAATGTTCCAGATTATTGCGTCGAAGAAGTGGCTGAACAAACGGTGATGCTGCTTTTGAATTGTGCCAGAAGGTTCGCTTTGCAACAACAGGCCATGCAACAATCGGTCGCGAGCGGAGAGTGGCAATTCAAAGCCGTGACGCCCATCTACTGCCTGAGCGGCAAAACTTTGGGCATTGTGGGCTGCGGCAGAATTGGCAGCATGGTTTTTCGGATAACCAAAGGGTTTCAGATGAGGTATCTGATCTGCGATCCTTATCTGACCCCAGAACGCAAGGCAGAATTAGGGATTACTACGGTTCCTCTGGCCGAGACCTTAAAAGGTGCGGACTTCCTCACCATCCACACACCGCTTACAGCAGAGACTCACCATCTGATCGGTCAAGCCGAATTACGCCTGATGAAGCCATCAGCATTTCTCATCAATACCGCGCGCGGCGGCATCGTGGATGAAGCCGCGCTGATTCGCGCCTGCCAGGAAGGATGGATCGCTGGCGCTGCCATCGATGTCTATGAACATCGCGAGCCGCCCCAGCCTGATTCTCCTTTGCTCAAAATCAAGAATATCTATTTCACCCCTCACCTGGCATGGTATTCGGTCGAATCAGAATGGCGCATCCGAGAAAAAATTATTGAGAACATCGTTCGAATGGTATCTGGCCAGTTGCCCTACAATATTGTGAATCCCGAAGTTTTAAATAAAGTACCAAGTTAAAGATATAATGAAACCAGCTCTAACATACCTCAGGCAACAATTGGGATGATATTTACTTTTTGTTCCAAAAACTTATGACCTGTGTGATATCAAAATCATTCCACCGAACCAAAGTTCAGTCCTCTCTTAAAAATTAGCTTGTATTTAAAAGTTAAATTCGCTATTTTATCATTCAAAAATGATAATCACCTTAGGTTCAAATACTTTTTGCTCGCCCAATAGATAAGTGAATTTGAATCTCAAAAGTCCAATAAAGTCGAATCAAACGGCATGGTAATGATCCCAAGAAAAATTTTATATGAAACTGAATTCCTTCTAAAATGAGATATCGTCTTGATCATTAGAAGGGAAAGCAAAAGCTAATTTCTCAGAAAAGTGGACATTTATTGGTTGGACGAACTTTTTGGTCGAACGAATTTTAATATAAAAAAATATAACCCACCAAGGCAACTGGTCAATATTTTATAGGATAGACATAAAGTGTTTGTAGACGGGAGCGATTCATTTGGAAATCCTCAATTGGGATCATAAATATTCATCTTTGGCTTATCCTGAAACATTTTTGTTTTCGTTTAGCAGAATTTAAAATAATCCCTAAATTTTAGCAGTACATCACCATCACTTAGGAGGACAAATTTATGACAGTTCAAGGCTGGATCGTATTTGCTATTGGGATTCTGTTCATTCTGGTCGGCGGTGGACTCATGGTATACAGTTCATTGTCACGTCGCCAAGCTGCAAGGGCCAGCACCGTCGATCAGGGGATTTTAGAGAAGATCCTCAATTTTGTTCTGAAGGTATTGGAAATCATCGTTAAGCTTATCCCTCAAAATATTATCGCGCAGGTGGGATTTATTTTGATCATCTTGGGCATCGCCCTGGTGGTTTTGCCGTTTTTGATCCCCGGTTTATAAACCCGATCAATTAACTTGCACAAGCCTTGCGCACCTCGATTGTCTGGGAAAGCGCATTTGATACTGGTCTAATCTCATTCTTTAGCGAAAGATCATTTTCCAATGGATCAGTGTCAAAGGCGCATTATGTCCAACAGTAACAGGTTCGTGAGGCTTATTTCTTTTTGGAGTCATCAAATTAAACAAGGATTCAAATATGCAAGCTGTGTGGGCTTTCCCAGCACAGTGGCCTATCAATAGAAGGGTCGCCTCTTTGCCGTCGTCAAAAAAGACTTGATAAGTTGGCTCAGGATTTGTATATTGGCGGTTACTTTCAAGAGATCGCTCCGGATTGCACGTTCAAGTTGTCATAAAAAGCACAATTCGTTGTTCATTGTTATTGAAGAAAGTCAGTTCTCAAGTTTTGATGGAAGTATGCAACATTATGGTTTTTGATTAAATTGATCATTCGTTCGAAAGTCCCTGAACGAATCGTGCAGGGATCGAAAGTCTGACCGAAAAGTAAAAAAGCTGACCACTCGCTTACCCGCTAAAGCCGTCCAATTCCTTGAGATTTAATCTGCACCAAATTTGTAAGCGCCCGGTCAGTGCCTATTTTCGGACAGCCTGTCGAATGAGGTGATGCTATGCCATTAGTTCCCAGCCATATTGAAACATTAGAGCCTTATCAGCCAGGACGGTCCATTGCCGAGATTCAGCGGGAATTCGGCGTTAAAAAGGTGATTAAACTGGCGTCGAACGAGAATCCCATGGGGCCGTCGCCCAAAGCCGTGGAGGCGATGATCGAAAGCTTGAAAGAAATCCATCGTTATCCCAACCCAGCATGTTACGACTTGCGCCGCGCTTTGGCCGAACGCTTTGATGTGACGGTGGATAATGTCATCACCGGGCATGGGTCTGAGGGCATCATGTCCGTCATCCTCCGCACCTTTATGCTGGATGATGAAGAGGCATTGACATCGGAAGGGACATTTATCGGCTTTCGGGTATTGGCGCACTCCCGAGGAATCAGGTTAAAGACTGTTCCATTGAAAGATTATCGCTTCGATTTAACGGCCATCGCCGACTCGATAACCGAGAAAACCAAAATCATCTATCTGGCAAATCCCAATAATCCCACCGGGACCATTTTCACTGTAAGAGAATTTTTGCAGTTTATCGCCAGAGTTCCCTCCCAAGTGCTGATCATCATCGATGAAGCCTATTTTGAGTTTGCCCAACATGATCCCATCTATCCAGATTCGATGAAATATCGACTTGATAATGTCATCACGCTGCGGACGTTCTCCAAGGCGTACGGACTGGCTGGCATTCGAATTGGTTATGGTTTTGCCCATGATCATCTGATCAAGAATTTGATGAAAGTGAAACTGCCATTTGAACCAAGCATCCCTGCCCAAGCAGCCGGCCTCGCTGCCCTGGAAGATAATGAGTTCATGGAAGCGTATGTGAAATTGAGCCGCCGAGGGCTAGAATTCTTTTATGATTTATTCGACCGTTTGGGGATTCGATATTTAAAATCTCATGCCAATTTTGTGACCATTCTATTGGACTCTGAACAGCAGGTAGAAAAATTGAATCACCGGCTCTTATGCCATGGCATCATCGTCCGTCCCCTCAAGGCGTTCGGAATTCCCAATGGGATTCGAATTACTGCGGGACTTGAGTCGGAAAATCGGTTTTTTGCTAAAGTGTTGAAGCGAATTTTGTAAAAGAAGGAAGATGAATGATCTCTCCAAAAGATGGAACGAAAGAGAAGGATCTCTTCTCGGAAGAAACGGAACTGAAGCGCGACCTGGGGCTTCTGGAATCGTTCTCAATCGTGATCAGCCGCATCATTGGTTCAGGAATTTTTCGCACGCCGCAGCCGATTATGATGGCCGTAGCAGCAGTCAGCCTCTTTTATGGTGTATGGATTTTGGGCGGCATTGCGACTTTGTTGGGGGCTTTCTGTTACGCCGAACTGGTGGCGATGATGCCAAAATCGGGGGGCCCATACGCTTACCTCAAAGCCGCTTATCCGCCAGTGTGGACATTCTTGAGAGGCTGGGCCATGTTCTTTGTCTCAGAGACTGCTTCGATTGTGGCTGTCGCATTGGTATTCGCCGAATACAGCAGCTCGCTATTCCAGTTGCTGTTCGGTCATCCGATTGCTTACCCAATTGAAATTCTCATCGCCTTTTCGATCATCTGGTTGCTGACGATGCTGAATTGTTTTGGCGTGTTCTTCAGTGGCGTGCTTCAAAATATTTTTATGTTCATCAAATTGCTGGCGCTGGGAACCATCATTTCATTCGGCTTTGTTAAGGCAGGGAATATGATGCATTTTTCCAGCCCCCTATGGCCAGAGCAATTTGGTTGGGCCACCATGCTGGCTGTAGGGCAAGCCATGCGCTATGGATTTTTCGCTTACAGCGGCTGGGAAGGTGCGACCTATGTCGCAGAAGAGGTGAAAAATCCCCGCAAAAATCTCCCGCTATCGATTATTTTGGGTATCGTCGGCGTGATGTTGCTCTACCTTGCGGCCAACAGCGCCTATCTCTATCAATTGTCCCCTGAGCAGATCAAAGCCTCCCCAGAAGTTGCCACCAATATGATGAACGCTGTCGTTGGCACTGCTGGTGGCATGTTCATTGCGCTGGCCATCGCGCTGAACACATTCGGAAATGTCAATACCCAGATCCTGGTCAAAGCCCGGACCTGGTATGCCATGTCGCGAGATGGATTGTTTATCCCAGTGTTGGCAAAAATTCATCCCAAGTACCGAACCCCCAATCGCGCCATGATCGCTCAGGCGCTTTGGGCAACCGTTTTGCTCATGGGGGCTGCTTTCGCTGGCCGCGCGTATGAAACGATCATTGATTTCTTCTCATTCACTTCATCAATCTTTAACGTCTCAACCTTTGCGGCTGTGTTCATTTTAAGAAAAAAATATCCCAATGCCCCCAGACCTTACCGAGTTTGGGGCTATCCCTTCACACTGATCATCGTGCTGATCATTCAGCTTTGGTTTATGGGGGTGACATTATATACGGCCTTCGTCCCATCGCTTTTGGGTATGCTGCTAACTTGTTCGGGTCTCATTTACTATTATCGAGGGAAGCTTAAGTTATGGTGGCAGAGGCGATAATGAAAAAACTCAAGTTGCCATTGCTTTGACTGACAGGATTATCATCGACTAATGCTTGTAATTAGCATCGGCTAAATACCATTTGTATAGCCATCCAGATGCTATGCCACAATTCTGGTGAGATAATTTCCTTGAGCTGTTCTAATCTGCCATCGGGAAAATCTTGCCTGCGTAATTGCTGGGCAGGCTCAAATTTATTTAAATCTACTATCATCAAAACATGGAATACGGCTGACCCTTGCATGCAAGCACGCAGGGAACTGTTCACAGCACAATAATTTAAATGCCCCAGGCTAAACTCAGGAGCTAATTTTTTTGCCTGCTTAATTAGATAGGTGGGATTATTTTTCAGGAATTCTTCGGGCTCAAGACATTGACCCGAAACTCCTTTTCGATTGGCGATGTAGAAATTGATATAGGTGGCATAACTCTCATGAGTCGTTCTACAATTTCGAGTTAACTTAGCCAGAATCGACTGATATTGAGATGAATTCTCCACATGATGAATCAGATGAGCCTGAAAATGAAGAACAGTACCCTAAAGCGTGTTATTATTCAACTGTCTATGGAAATATTCGTGCAGGGAAATTAGCTCAGGGATGATCGATTGGGGAGCAGGATTAAATTTGACACCCGAATAGGTAAAATGATAGATCCCAAATTGTTCACCTGCTTCAATCTTGAATAACAAATCCTCAAGATTATGGTCGTTGTACTGCAGCATTCATGATCAGCCTGCAAACTATAGCTAAGTAACTAGATGGTTAGGAAGTTATTGTCATTCCCTGGCCTTTTAAGTCAATCATATCATCTTTGAAAAGCAACTAAATTTTGGTTTTTTAGATTAAGATTTGTCCATTGCCCGTAATACTCGTCTCCATCAATCGATATTCCATCTGATTCACAAACCCCATCTCCCTGGCATATTTTTCCTTCGCTGCGGTTACGGCATCATCGATCATGTAATCGCCTTTGATTTCGATTATGGTCCAGCTTCCGTCATTATTTTGCATCAGGAAATCAGGATAATATTTGCGCACGGTTTGGCTGATGGGATCGATGTAGCTGATAAAAAATTCTGATTCACCATGGGTGAGCATGCCTGTGAAGTAGAGTTTATTCACATTGCTTCGTTTTAATAAATCGAGAAAGAAAGTCTTCTCTGTCCCAGAATCGAAACAGTAGTTGTCCAGGTGAAAACTCTTCTGGATAAACTGCGTGATCGATGGTTCGTTATCAACCACCAGCAGTTCTTTTTTCACCAGCCAGGAATAGAAAATGGATTGTTTATAATTCGGTAGAATTAGGTTTGAAGATGGTCAACTATGAAATGCTTTTTATATCACAATAAAACCTCAAATCACAATTCGTACAAACCCGCCTCGGCCGCTGGGCGATCCCAAAATCCTTGCCTTCAATCCGCTGGATGATGGCATCAAAATTCAGGAGGGATGAATAAAAATGTTGTGTTAAGTGCGCTTCAAATTAACTTAAGCAAACGGCAAATCTTCGTAGCTGTTGTAAATCGATTGGGAATAATAGCAGCCCGAAATGAATGAATTCGGCAAATAATTCCAACAACATTTTGCGCTGTAATAATAAGTTAAATTAATCGAGCCTTGAATGCTAGCATGTCAGTAGTTGACAGATTTTATTTATCCCCAATGAGTGAGAAGTACAAAAATTAGTTGAGGCGAGAAAAGAAGCTCCCACAGAATTGAAATCCCACAGAAATGAATTTTGCTAATTTCTGAGACACTCCAATTCTATGGTAGATATACTTCTGCAAAATAGTAAAATTCATGTCATTCCGAACGGATCCGCCAACTGGCGGAGGAGTGAGGAATCTGTATATGGCATAAATATAGCTGATTAACCAGATTTCTCGCTTCACTCGAAACGACAAGATGTTGTATTTTACAGAACTCTAATGGGAGAATAAAAAAAATCGTTCCCCCTCTGATTAATGAAAAGGTTTAATCACCCGAATTACCCTAGTTACCCAATTACCTCAATTACCCAGTTATCCAATTACTTAATCCCCAACTTCATCCAGCCGATCGCTCCATAAAAACTTCCTTGTCTCTGCAACAATCACCCCGCTCAGTAGCAACAGCGAGATCAAATTGGGAATTGCCATCAGTCCGTTGGCAATATCGGCAAAGGACCAGACCGCTGGCATGGTGGCGACGGAGCCGACCATGACCATGACCACCCAAACCAGACGATAAGGGAGAATGATGCGAGTCCCAAATAGATATTCCGCTGCTTTTTCGCCGTAATAGGACCAGCCGAGAATGGTGGAAAAGACGAAGGTGAGCAAGCCAATGGTCAAAACGATAGGGCCGATGACGGGAATATCGGAGAACGCGGCTTTGGTGAGCGCTGCGCCAGAAAGGCCTTTGAGCCATTCATTGGAATTGACCAGCACCAATCCTGTCATGGCGCAGACGACGACCGTATCCCAAAACGTGCCTGTTGAGGATACCAGCGCCTGTCGGACGGGATTTTTGGTCTGTGCGGCAGCGGCGACGATAGGTGCGCTGCCCAGTCCTGATTCATTGGAAAAAAGACCGCGAGCAATGCCGTAGCGGATCGCCTCGCGAACGCCCGCACCGAGAAATCCGCCCAGAGCCGCATGTCCAGTAAATGCGCTCTCCAAAATTAATTTGATGGTATGCGGAATGGTCGAAGCACCCATGATCAGCAAGATGACGCATCCCATCACATAAAACACTGCCATAAATGGGACCAATCCTTCGCAGACCCGGGCAATAGATTTAATCCCGCCGAGGATGACGATAGCAGTAAGGCTCGTCATAAAAACCCCAGTGATCCAGGGCAAATATTGAATCAGCTCGGGGAATCTTGTCGTAATCCAGAGAGAGCCCTTAACTGTTTCAGTGACCATGGAGGCGATGGAGTTGGCCTGCACCATATTGCCAATGCCAAATGCGGTGACTGCGGTGAGAGCGGCGAAGATGATGCCCAGCCATTTCATTTTCAGTCCCCGTTCCAGGACGTACATAGGGCCGCCCGCCATCAAGCCTGATGGGGTGGTGATGCGATATTTGACGGAGAGCACGGCTTCGGCGTATTTGGTGGCAATGCCAAACACACCCGTGAGCCAGGTCCAGAGCACGGCGCCAGGTCCGCCAGCGGCAATGGCTGTGGCAACGCCGACGATGTTGCCCGTCCCGATGGTTGCTGCTAATGCTGTGGTGAGAGCGCCAAAATGGCTGACATCCCCAGCGCCTTCGGTCTGCCGGCGGAACGAAAGTTTAATGGCTTTTCCGATATATCGTTGAATAAATCGCAAGCGAATAGTGAGAAACAAATGAGTTCCAAATAGAAGCACAAGCAGCGGTATTCCCCAGACCCAGTTGCTAATCTTGCTTAAGAGTTGTTCTAAACCTTGCATGTCGATTCCTTTCCTATGAGTTTTTCCGCGGCAATTTGAAACGACGATTACTAATCAGACTGATTTCATCGCTTAAAGCGATGGAATCAGTCTGAGGGCAAATAATAAAAAAATTGTAGCCGAAAGTCAAGGAGAATCTCTAGGGAGATTGTAAGCGTTATGCATGGTCAAATAAAACCGCTGAAGCGATCTCAAAAAATCCATGATGCTGCGAGGAAGATGGGTGAATTACGGTGTGAATAACCAACTTGGATGAATTTGCGTGATGGTCTGAGCAGAAATACTCAAAAAATCTATTGCAAAATAGGTTAATTTTCTCTATATTTGGGCTTCATTTCTATCCGCTAATAAAAAATATCGCATGAGCAATTAAAATAGGAGCACCAAGGAGGGTCTCATGGCATCAACGGTGAACTGGCTGATTATTATCGGCGTTGTGCTTGTCTTGTTTATTCTGATTATTATTGCATTGGCGAAGCAATATCGAAAGGTTGGTCCGAACGAGGTATTGATCATTTCAGGTGGTCGAGTGCGAAAGGTAACAGATCCGGATGGAACAGTGAGGAAGATCGGTTATCGGATCAGTATCGGTGGCGGTACGTTTGTGAAACCATTTATTGAGCAGGTGCAGGTGCTGCCGCTGGAAATTTACACATTGAACATCAAGACCCCGGAGGTCTTAACGGCCCAGGGCGTGCATATTATCGCAGAGGCCACAGCACAAGTCAAGATCAGCAGTGAGGAGAGTGCGATCCGAAAGGCGGCTGAGCAGTTTTTAAGCAGCGGAGCGCAAGGGATCAAAGATGTATCTTACAGTGTGCTTGAAGGCTATATGCGGGCGGTGCTTGGGTCGATGACGGTGGAAGAGATTTATCAGAACCGCGAGAAGTTTGCAGCTCGGGTCATTCAGGAATCGCAAAAAGATTTTGCGCGCATGGGGCTGGAAGTGTTGTCGTTCGCTTTGAAAGATATTAATGACACGCAGGGATATTTAGCAGCGCTGGGACAGCCGCAGATCGCACAGGTGAAAATGAATGCTGCCATTGCTCAAGCTGAGACGGATAAGGAGGCATCGATTCGAGCCGCGCAGGCAAGAAAGGACGGCGATATTGCCAAATTGAAAGCTGAAATTGAAATTGCAAAGGCAAATCGGGATTTCGAGGCACAGCGAGCCCAATACCAAGCGGACATCAATCAGAAGCGGGCATTGGCTGATCTCTCTTATGATTTAGAGAAATATCGCATCGTTCAGCAGATCAAAAAAGAAGAGTCTCAGGTGAAATTGATTGAAAAGGAACAGGCGATCAAGATCGAAGAGATGGAGATTTTGCGGAAGGAGAAAGAATTGGAGGCTTCGGTCAAGAAAGCTGCCGATGCCAAGAAGTATCAAATGCAGGCAGAGGCAGAAGCTGAGAGTTATCGAATCGAGGCGGAGGCCAAAGCGCGCGCGGAAGCTTTGAAACTGCAAGGTCTGACAGAAGCTGAGCTGATTAAAGCCCGCGGCGCAGCCGAAGCCGAGGCAATGAAGCAAAAAGCAGAGTCTTGGAAGGATTATAACGAAGCTGCGATCTATAAAATGATCATTGATGCGCTGCCCGAGTTGGCCAGGGCAGTATCAGAACCGCTCTCTAAGATCGATAAGATCGTCATGGTCGGCGGCGGCGATGGATCAGTCGGCGTCTCGAAAATCACCGAACAAGTGGCCCAGGTGCTTGCCCAGTTACCGACCGTAGTGGAATCACTGAGCGGTGTCGATCTCAAAAAATTGCTAGAAAAGCTGCCAGGGCAGAAGAAAGAAAATGGATAGGGTTCAGTGATCAGTGATCAGTAATCAGTAATCAGTGATCAGTGATCAGTAATCAGTGATGAGGAATCAGTGATCAGGAAATAGCGGTCAGTTAAGAATTGCCATCTGGCAATCATCAATAGCTTGGTTTTCGTCACTGGGGTAGCAATAAATTGGTGTCAAACAAAAGGATTGATTTCATTGCTCCAAGCGATGGAATCAGTTGAGTCACGGAAATAGCACTTAATTTGTATCAAACAAAAGTGGAAAGAGAGATCGTTAGACTCATTATGGAATTGAGGCGGGCGATGGTAACTGGGTTTCAAATGAAGCTTAAGAAGGACAACTTTTTGTTTCTTTGATTCGCTTTTGCCTTTTCCCATTTGCTGTTTTCCTTTTATGTCTTACGTCATGTCATTCTGAAATCCGAAGTCAAGAAGGGAATATGATAGCAGATCGAATTCATGAAATTGCCTATTCTCCGACGTTGCGAATAAATGCCAAGGCTCAGGCGATGCGAGCGGAGGGGATTGATGTCATCGATTTAAGCGTTGGTGAGCCAGATTTTTCCACTCCAGATCATATTAAAGAAGCTGGGAAGCAAGCGATTGATAAGAATTTCACCAAATATACGGCCAATTCTGGGATGCCGGCGCTGAAGGAAGCGATCATTCGGCGCATCTATAATGATCATGGCGTGAAATACGAAAAAGATGAGATCATCATTTCCAGTGGCGGCAAAAATAGCCTCTATAATTTGGCCATGGCGATTTTCAACCCCGGGGATGAGGCGATTATTCCAGCGCCTTATTGGGTATCTTATCCAGAGATCGTCAATTTGGCCAAGGGAACGCCCGTCATTGTGCCGACCAGAGAAGAGAACGGTTTCAAATTAACGCCGAAAGATCTGAGCCGCGCTATCAATTCGCGGACCAAGGCTTTGATCATCAACAATCCATGCAATCCCACTGGCACGGTTTATTCTCGAGAGGAGTTAGAGGAGTTGGCTGAAATTGCAGTGGATGAAGGGCTTTTAATTATATCGGATGAAATTTACGACAAGTTAGTATACGATGGATTTCGCTTTTTCAGTATGGCGGCCTTGGGTGATAAGATCAAACGTCAAACCGTGGTGATCAATGGAGCATCGAAAGCGTATGCGATGACTGGCTGGCGGATCGGCTATGCGGCTGGTCCGAAGGAGATCATCGCAGCGATGGATAAGGTGCAAAGCCATAGTACCTCCAATGCGTGTACGATCTCCCAAAAGGCATGTATCGAGGCATTTGGCGGCCCACAGAATGAGATCAACAAAATGGTGTCCGAGTTTCAACGACGGCGAAACTACATGCATTATCGGCTGACCCAGATCCCGAAAGTCTCCTGCTACAAATCGCAAGGCGCATTTTATTTGTTCCCGAATTTTTCGGCCTATTACGATTATGCTTACGAGGGAACACAGATCCGCAATTCCAACGGGCTGGCCTATTATTTACTGAAAGAAGCGAAAGTGGCGGTGGTGCCTGGGGAAGCTTTCGGTGATGACAAATTCATTCGTTTCTCCTACGCCAATTCGATGGAAAACATCGAGAAGGCTATGGATCGGATCACCGAGGCGATGGCGCGGCTGGTACCGGTCAAAAAGGCGGAGCGAAAGCCACTTAACAATACCGTCACGAAACGAAAGACTTTTGTTGAGGTCGAACCGAATATTAGCTTGGAGATGCGCAATGCGCTGATGGCCGAATCCGAGGCTTTCATGACCTTCGAGGGCTATTACGAGTGGAATGTAAATATCGCCGGGATCGTGATCCAATTGCGCACCAATAGTCCCCATTTGTACGATTTCTGGGTGGAAAATTTCTATCCAGCGCAATTGGAGACCGATTTAGAACCCCACGCGATTATTTATGCAGTGAATTGGATCACTGGTCGTGAGCCACGCGCTTTTTACAATCAAGAATCCAGAACGGCTTTCTATTTCAAATCCGCGTTTTATCCGCAATTGCGCAGCCTGGCGCTGGGTATGGTGGCCGATATTACAGAACGGCTTTATAATTTGCATAGTGTGAGAGCGCAATCAGTGGATATCGGCGGAAAAGGTTTATTGTTAATGGGACCTCCAGGCACAGGCAAGATGGAGCAGTTTGCTGAGCTATTGAAGCAGCCGCAAGTAAAATTGCATTCCAACGATTTTGTGGTCGTCCGTTATATCGGCAGCGAGGCCATCGCCGATACCGTGGAGCGCAAATTTGCGTTCAATACCGATTTCGTCGAGAAATTCCCCCAGATGGTGCCATTGTTCGATCTCAGCAAATGTGAAAATGTAGTGACCTCGAAAGATGAATGCACCAATGAAAAATGCAAACGGGAGGACAACTGTCGGCTGGACCGGGGAGCCCCATATTGTTTTTCGGCCTCAAAAATCTCGATAGCTATGCTCGATCCTTATTGGCTAGGAGGCCCAGAGCGACATGTGAAGCGGACCAAGGTAAACTGGGTGTTATTGTTCCGAAAGGATCCGATTTCTCCAGCGATTGTCAAGTTGAATCCAGAAGAGGCGCTGAAGATATTGGAGGAGGGACGTGCCCAGAGCAGCTATGGGGGGATGCAGAGCGTGCCGTTTTTCAACCCCCATCTCTTAGTCCGTTCGATGGATCGGATGGAATTGCAAAAGCGCTATTTTCAACAGTTATTAAAAATAGCGCCCTGTTATATGATCAATTCAGCCTTGGAGACGCCTGATCAGATAAAAGCGAGGATTGCTGCAATTATCGCCGGGGATGAGGCAGCAGCATTACAATAGCGAACCGATGGGGAGCAGCA
This sequence comes from candidate division KSB1 bacterium, assembly GCA_034506395.1. Lineage (NCBI taxonomy): Bacteria > Pseudomonadati > Candidatus Zhuqueibacterota bacterium. Next base: position 58,163 of record JAPDPQ010000030.1, read on the forward strand.
AGAGGATTTTTAGCATGCCCGGAGCTAAATCCGCTTGCTGCGCCTCGTATTTGATTTTCCCTCTCCTTTTTTGCCGCTTTTGTTAGAAAATCTCGCTTCCTGCACTTTGATAATTTGATCATCGATCGATCCTTGATCCCAATCTTCTATCGCTTGACGGGCGGCCTCCTTATCATCCATTTTCACAAAAGCGTAGCCGCGCGACCGATTGGTGATTTGATCGCGGATGATCTTGACACTATTTACTTTGCCATATTCCTCGAACATCTCGACAAGTTCATCTTCCTCGAAGTCCTGTGGCAAATTTCCAACATAAATGATCATATTCACTCCCTTGTTTTAATAAATTAAAGCTCTGCAGTATGAGCAAATTGAGAATAAGCGGATATCATTTTATTCGGCCGCGAGAGTCTCTTTTACCTCACAGATCAACGAGCCAAGAGACCCCGACATTCCCAGGTATGACGCCAATATGAATTCCCTGAATTTTGCAGAAGCTTATTAATAAATTCCAACTTTTGCACAATGGATAGGTTCGTTATTTCGCTCCAACAAGTACTTGAGAGACAGATCGGAATCACAAAGTCTTTTTGTGCACATTTCTATTCAATTTTTCGATGCTGAAGGCATGAATTTCCCTCTGCCGCCAATCAGCTTCAGAACGGGTGCTCTGATCTTTCGGATCAGAAAGCAAGATATTATGATATTGGACAATTGGATTGAGTTATTTGCGAAGGAAACGCATCGCGAAAAAGTATACTAACCCAAATGGGCGGAAAAATCATCAATCCAGCTATCGAGCAGCCAGCCAATTGGTCGACCAGCGATGCTTTGCAGAGATTAATATCGGTTCTGCCATGTGCTATTGCGCCGACCTGGGCTGCTCGAATCGCGACGTTTATCGGTTCGTTGTCGCGCTTCATTAACGACAATGCGTTTACCTTTGAGTTCGGTATTATTCAATTCGTCCATAGCGGTTAGCGCATCCTGCTGGACTGGCATCTCAACAAAGCCAAATCCGCGACTGGCTTTCGTGTACCTGTCCGTGATGACCTTTGCCGAGGAGACTTCACCGTAAGTTTCAAATGTCTGACGCAAATCGTCGTCTGTGACTTTCTCTGATAAATTGCCAATGTAGAGGTTCATGATATGCTCCTTGTGAGTTTGAATGAAATTTGTGAGAGATGATTATGCTAACTATCTTGTTTCTGACGCCTTCTCCCTTGCTCCAGCTCAAAACTGATCGATGAATAAACGGAGCCACGCTGAAAATCCATCAGAAGCTGGTGACCAACGAATCCTTCAATGAAAATTCTTACCCTCGATCAATAAAGACATGCTTCGTTGATGGTCCAGCAATCATATGATGGAACGATCAGAATGACTGGATAGTCTTAAATCATTACCCAGTTCCAGTTGGCATATCGCTATCTCCGCAGTCAGAAGGAAGCCAAGAAAAGTGAATCCTGGAACGAAGGGAGGGACTTTTTACTTTTTATCTGCACTATTTTTTGTGTCCAATTTGAATACAAAATTTTCCTTGCGATCTGAGAACGATTTGCTGAGCAGAAGCATCTTATTCGCGAGGAGGCAGGCAGAGTAATTCATATAAAAGCCCAACCAAATTTGTTGGGCGCTTCGGCGTAAAATATTTTCTTATCGAATAGAAGCTTTCAAACCTTGGAGGCAGTCTTAGAGAATTGCAAGCTGGAGCTCTCAGTTGAAGCGGCTATGAAAATATTTCTTATCACTCAATCAATTTGGACTGGAGCAATATACGAATATCTTTTGTCGAAGTCAAGAAGTATTTTCGAAAAATTTATTCCAATGATTGTGAATTTAATTTGCTGATGAGGTGTGAAACCAATTTTTAATGATTCGTGATGGCATTCAAGAACCGATTATCCTGAAAATTGGATTCCATTAAAGCTGTTCATCATAGAAAGGATCCGCGATATGGATGTCAGGTTTTTACTGACAGAAATCTATTCATTTGTGAATATCTGGGGTAAAAGCAACTCCTAGATTTGCAGGAGTGACATTTGTATGTTCTGATTTTGCATCTCTTGATTATTTTAAAACAAATGGAACTTTACCTCAACAAATGAATTCAATATTCGATCATTTCAATTGGTGGAAAAAGATTGGGAGCTCCGCGGCGTTATTGTTCTATTTAAAGGATTAGACAGATGAATCAAATTGGCGTGCTGCTCCCAAAATGACTTGACGAAAAGGTGGAAATTATGAATCAGCAGATGGTGGATTTAAGGCGGGATGTGGTAGAGCCCAGTTTTCAGCAGCCAGTGGTAGTGGATTTTTGGGCGGAATGGTGTTCGCCCTGTCGGATGTTAGGTCCGATTTTAGAGAAGTTAGCTAAACAAGCCAATGGTCGCTGGAAATTGGTGAAGATTGATACGGAGACGCAGCCGGATATTGCGATGCAATTCGGCATTCAAAGTATTCCGGCGGTAAAGATGGTTTATCAAGGGCAAATTATTGCTGAGTTTGTGGGTGCACTGCCAGAGGCCCACGTCGTGAGATGGCTGGAGGAAAACCTGCCCACAAAATCGAAAGATGCCCTCCAACAGGCCATGGAAGCCCTGGAATTTGGCGATCTCCAGCGAGCCAAACAGTTGCTGCAGTACTCCGTGAACCAGGATGAAAATAATCTCGATGCAAAAGTGATGCTCGCTCGCATTCTGTTTTTAGAAAATCCTGATAAAGCGATTAAACTGGTGGAAAAGGTAGATGAGGCGCATCCAATGTTCGATCAGGTCGATGCCATGCGGGTGTTGCAGCGGCTGATGAATTCATCTAAAGATCTCGGAAAAGAGGCAAAACAAGGTCATCCAGAGGCCTGGTCCCTGTATCTTAAAGGGATCGACGCGTTGAAAAAACGCGATTTTGAAACGGCGCTGGAATCCTGGATCGAATCCATCATCATCGACCGCAAAGTCGATGACGATGGAGCCCGCAAAGCCTGTGTCTCCTTGTTTAAAATACTAGGAAATGAGCATCCATTGACCCAAAAATATCATCGGAGATTTTCTTCAGCGCTTTTTTGATCATTAAGGAGGACTCCTTCACTGCCAAATACGTGAACTTCCTGAATTATGATCATTCGCATGCTTGCGATAAACCTAATGTGATTCATTTTTGATGTGAGATCTCTTTACAATCGGTTTGGCTAAATTTGTTCTGAATTCTATGATAAAAATTTTGAGCATGAACATTTCAATCAATGAATCATTTTCGCCCTTTCGAGGGCGATTTTTATTTTATTCTTGATTTGCATATTGAATCCAATCTGCATCATACCGAAAATATGTCATGGAGAGTTCCGAGTTAGGGCGAAAGCTTTATCTCAAGGAAAAATTTCTATGCTATCTCCTCCCACATTTATGGCTATTCCCCCTACGCATATCCAGATAAATTTCGCGCTTCCTTATAATCCCTGAAAAAAAGGTTGTTATTTTGAACTAATTTAATTAAATTACAATCTCATTTTTGCTCATTAAACTGAGTTCATCGCTCCAAGTGATGGAATCAAAATCGCACTCATTGAAACATTAGATCCGCTGCTATGAAAGAGCAATTTTCACTCATTGGCAACCCCATCCCTCGCCAGGATGCCCGCACCAAAGTCACGGGTCAGGCCATGTTTGCGGATGATTATAACCTGCCTGGTCAGCTTTTTGGGGTGATGGTTCGCCTGCCTGTGGCTCATGCCAGAATTCATCGTATCGACTATTCTGCTATTCACTCGGATCCTGCCATTGTAGCCATCTGCGATAGCAATGATATCCCTGGCGCCAAAAAAGTGGGCGTGGTGAAGGCCGATCAGCCGATCTTCGCCTTCGAGAAAATCGTGACTCCAGGCGATGTTGTCGCCATGCTGTTAGGCGAGTCCGAAGAGAAATTATTTCCGTTACGAGACAAAGTTCGGGTGGATTATGAGCCACTGCCTGGGCTCACCGATCCCAGGCTGGCCCTGGCGCCCGATGCGCCATTGATCCATCCCGAAACGGGCACCAATTTGATCGTCCATCATCCGCTGCGCAAGGGCGATGTGGAGCAGGGATTTGCCAAAAGCGATTTCATCATCGAGCAGACTTACACCACGCCATGGATCGAACACGCCTACCTGGAGCCCGAGGCGGTGCTGGGCTATCCCGTCAAAGGCAGGGATGAGATCAAAATCATCGGGAGCATTCAAAATCCGTACACGGCTCGGCGGATTGTGGCGGCGGCGCTGGGCTGGCCGCTGGCTCGGGTGCGGGTGGAACAGGCTGAATTGGGTGGCTCATTCGGCGGGAAGGATGACATCATGGATATTCTGGCCGCCCGTGCCGCTATTGGGGCGCTGAAGACGGGACGTCCCATTAAAATCCGCTATCGCCGTGAGGAATCCATCCTCGAATCCTACAAGCGCCATCCCTACATTATGCACTACAAAGTCGGCTTCAATCGGGATGGCAAAATCATCGCCATGAAGATAGACATTCTGGCCGATGGGGGAGCCTATGCCTCCATGAGCCCATTCGTCACGTGGCGCACTGTGGTTCAGGCCACTGGGCCGTACGAGATCGAACATGTCTGGACCGATGTGCGGGCGGTTTACACCAACAATCCCTACACAGGTGCCATGCGGGGCTTTGGCTCGCCGCAGCCGATCTTCGCCCAGGAGTCGCTCATCGACGAGATCGCCATCCAATTGGGCAAAACGCCCGATGAGATTCGGCGCATCAATGGGCTGCGGCTCGGCTCGATCACGGCCACAGGGCAGCGGCTGGAAAATCATGACGTGAATCTGATCGACATTCTGGATCGGGCCGTGGCGACGACCGATTTTCGTTTAAAATGGCAAAAGAATCAAGATGAAAATAATTGGAAACAAATAGGCGAATGGCTCCGCCAGCTAGCCTCTGGCGATGGAACGAATTTGATTCTGCGGCCCAGCGATTTTCTACCTGCCGATGAGACAATTAAAAAGGGGATTGGGCTGGCGATGAGCTATCGGGGCTGCTCGCTAGGCGCCGAGGGCATCGATGCGGCGGCGGCCTACCTTTCGGTGCAGACGGATGGCTCGGCGTATCTGATTTCGGGCCTGGCGGAGAACGGCCAGGGCTTGCGCACCACGTTTTCCATCATCGCTGCCGAAGTGCTGGGGATCGAAGTGGAGGATATTTGTTATCTGGAACAGGATACAGGCCTGGTGCCCGATAGCGGTCCCACCGTGGCCTCCCGTTCAACTATCATGGGCGGCGGCGCTGTGAAAGCGGCGGCAGATATCGTTCGAGTTCGGTTGGAACAATTGGTTAGAAGTGAATGGCAACTCGATCCGTCTCAGAAACTGATCTTTCGCCATCGAGAGATCTGGCTGGAGGATGATCCGCAGCATCGCATCTCATTTGCCAATTTATGCAATCTGGCATATCAAAAGGGAATCTGCCTGGCCGCCATTGGCTGGTATCCAGGCCCCAAAGTCGATTGGCACGAGTCCACGGGACAGGGGCAGGCCTATTTCACGTACGTCTACGGTTGCCAGGTAGCCGAGGTGAGCGTGAATATTGCTACGGGGGAGGTTTATGTGGAGCGAGTGGTAGCGGTGCACAACCCTGGCACGGTGATCAACCTGTTAGGCGCCCAGGGGCAAATTTACGGCGGCGTCACCCAGGGAGCGGGCTATGGCTTGTGGGAGGAAATTTCCAGCCAGGACGGTTTCATTCGGGAGTTGAATTTCGACCAGTACTTGATTCCCACCAGCAAGGACATCGGCGAGATCGTGCCGATCTTCATGGAGGGGAGGGATTGCTACGGTCCCTGGGGCGCCAAGTCGCTGGGCGAGCCCGCCATGGAGCTGACGGCGGCGGCCATTGCCAATGCCGTGCGTAATGCCGTGGGCGTGCGCTATTTTCATCTGCCGCTGAATTTGGAGGAAATATTCTTGCGCCGCAAATTGCGGCCAGCCGATTTAGGAAGGGGGAGTGCGAGATGATACCTGCCATCGAATACATCCGTCCTCGAACGCTCAATGAAGCATTAGCCACCCTTAAGGAAAACAATGGCGAGGCAGCCGTTTTGGCAGGCGGCACTGATATCGTCCCTGGCCTGCGGCAAGGCAGCCGCAGATTTGGATCGATCAAAAAGTTGGTCGATATCGGTGCGATCGCTGAGCTGAAAGGGATTGAATGGGATGGCAGGCAGATGAAAATCGGCGCTGGCACCACGTTTTCTGAGCTGAGCCAAAATGGGTCGTTGCGGGAGCATTTTCCATTGCTGGCGCAGGCGGCCCAGGGGATCGGCAGCGTGCAGATCCGCAATCGGGCGACCATCGGGGGCAATTGCTGCAACAATGCGCCCTGCGCCGATAGCGTGCCACCACTTCTGGTTTATGAAGCCAGCCTGCGGATTCTCTCACGCCATCGGGAGCGGGTCATTCCGCTGTCCGAATTTTTATTGAAACCCTATCGCACCCAACTTGCACCCGATGAGCTATTGGCCCAGATCATCCTGCCCGCCCTGCCCGATGGCTATCGAGGCCAGTTCTACAAATTGGGCCGACGGCGGGGCGTGGCCATCAGCCGCATCACGCTGGCGCTGCTGATTAAAATTGGCGAGGGTGTGATCGAGGATCTTCGCATTGCCAGTGGAGCAGTAACCCCCATCGGAGTTCGATTCCATGAATTGGAAGCTGAGGCCCGAGGCAAACCCTGTTCAGATGAGCTATTCCGCCATCTCGCTACCAGACTGGGCGAGCTTGTTCTGGAGAAAACGGGCCTGCGCTGGTCCAGCGCCTACAAATTGCCCGTGGTGCAGCAGGTGTTTT
>JAPDPQ010000031.1 GCA_034506395.1 candidate division KSB1 bacterium
GATCGATTCAGCCCAGTCTTCACCAGAAAAAAAGGACGCCCATGGAACATCCTTAGAGAATATCAAGCAGCGGTTACAACTCATGTTCCCCGACCGATTCACTTTCCACCTGTTTGAACAGGATGGCTGGGTGCATGCGAAGATTTTGATTCGGTGTGATAACGGGAGATTTTTGGTTGAAAAGGAGGGGATAGGAAATTTATAAATTTGAGGAGGTTTCTATTGGTGATGCGGGATGTGGGATTGGGAATTGGGTGTGTTTGAAAAATTCCAAATCACAAGAAATAATTTCCAAATAAAATCCAATCACCAAAATTTGATTTCCAACCGAAGAGTTTTGAAGCACGAGGCTGTTTTGGTTATTGGATGATTTGGGTATTGAAATTTATTTGAAATTTGGATTTTGACTATTGGAATTTTTTCATGCTAGAATGCTAATCCAACAGATACAGCACTTGCTCGAACATTAGTAAAAACCAAAAATACGGCAAAAAATAGACCTGGCAATTTTCAATTTGTTTTGAATCAATATAATTTTCGCTCAAGATAAAGCCATATTTCGGTTTGTATTTGTTGATAAAGCTGACAAATGGTTTGCCCGTTAGCGGCTGAACAAGACTGCTTTTGATTTCGATCGGAATAATTTTATCTGAACGGCTCAGAACAAAATCCACCTCTGCCATATTTTGGGTGCGCCAGAATTTGATCGTGGTGTTAAAGGGGAGCTGCTTGTTCATCTCTTGAAACACAAAATTTTCCACCAGAGCGCCTTTGTCCGTGCGCAGATCAATATTATTAAAATTATCGACCAGCAAATTCCGAAAGCCGTTGTCTAGAAAATATATTTTGGGTGACTTGATTACCTCCTGTCGCTTGTTCGTGTAAAAAGGAAGGGTAATGTGTGCCACATAAGTTGCTGCAATATAGTTCAAGTAGTTTTGAACGACGTTCCGACCGATCTGAAGGGAAGTCGCTAATTCCTGAATGCTAATGATATTGCCTACCTGATGGGCTAACAACAGCAGTAATTTGTTGAACGCTTCTGGATCTGGAATTTTTAAGAAATTAATAATGTCTTTTTGAAGATAGGAATCGTAGATTTCCTGCAATTCAAAAATTTTATCATCAGTCGCTTTGCGGGAATAAACTTTAGGGTATCCTCCGAATGAAATCAAATGGCGCCCCAAGGCAGAAAGATGATCTGAATAAAATTGATGTTTCTGAGTCAGAATTTTTAAATCCAACAACGTCCAATTGGTATCGATCTGTTTTTCAAATTGATTCAGCTCGACGATGGACAGGGGCGATACCTCAAAAACTTTCTTTCTTCCCGTGAGACTTTCTTTAATTTTCGAGCGGATTTCCAGCGTCGAGGAGCCTGAAACAATGATCTTTAGCGGCAAATGAAGGTCATACAACTGTTTCAAGAATAAGCCACCATTTTCCAAGCGTTGAATTTCATCAATGAAAACATACTTCCTGGTTTCTGGTATACCAAATTCGTTGATGAAATCCAACAGACTGGGAATATCTTTTAGAAATTCATGGATGAATAAATTATCGAGATTGAAATAGAAAATATTGGCGGAATCGATCTGGCGGTTTAGTAATTCATCAATGGATTTATAAATCAACGTGGACTTGCCCGTCTGCCTGGCCCCCAAAAGTACCAGAATGTCTTCCTCATCGAGCCAGTGTTTGATTCGATCAAAAATGAGGCGAGGAATATAGCTGCTTTCATCAAAAAATGGCTTTCCGAATCTCCAGGGATTTTGCAGTTCAAAAATACGCATGTTTAGCATGACAATGTCCCGCTAATCAAACTACATTTTGAATTTAAGCAGGTTAAATTTTATTTCAATTGCAATATAACCAAGTTATTTTGCAAAATCAAGAAATTTTTTGAAATTTTCCAGAGATGGTTTTATGAGCAGGATCAATTTAGGTGTTCATTGTGCGAATCGGATAGGTGCGATCGACTTAACATCCTGAATCAATGTCGAATGTTCGGGACATTGAAAATTTGAATATTGAAATTTATTTGAAATTTGGATATTGTTTATTGGAATTTTTTCAAGGAGGGGCATTTCAGCAACCTCAGAAAATAAACCGGATTCATCTGATTTGTTCGGCCTAACACACTCAAGGGTATCGTCTTTCTTAATATCGTTGCATCTTCGCTTGCCGTTATGGAGGGCTTTCGGTATCGGATAGCCAAGCGAGATGAATATCAAACGCATTTTTTATGTGGCCAACCAACCCAAGATTAACATTCCTTGTATGGCGGAATTTCCCAAAATAGATCGATTAGCTTTTTTGCTTTGGGATTGCCTATGCTTCCTTTTTGATTCTGATCTTGTCGATAAATTTGGAGTTGATGAAATAAGTTGCACATGCCGACAATAAAAAATGGGTCAGTATAGGCATTTTCTGGCTTCATCGGCATACGCCTGAATCAGCTCGATATCTGCATCGAAGAAATGATCTGACGGGGAGAGAATATAGCCACCATTGGCCCCAGCCGCTTCGAAGCAGCGACGGACCTCGGCACGGGTCTGCTCTGGAGTACAACCGATGAAAAAATGAAATTGATCGAAGCCACCGATCATGCAGACCTTGTCTCCGATCCGGCGTTTTGCCTCAGCCAGATCAACATCCGCGCCCATCGCAGGGGGCGTAAAAGTCTCCATGGCATCCGGTTCCATTGCTGCAATATCTTCCAATATAGGCATCATTCCGCCGCAGGTGTGATAGACGATCCGTTGACCAACCTGATGAGCCAATCGGATCAGCTCATTATCGTAAGGGGCGACAAATTCATTGAACAAACGCGGAGAAATGACCGTTGTTGAGGCATCGCCGCCACCTAATTCTAAAATATCATATTTTGCACCTTTCAGAGATTCAATAAAAACGATCTTCCTTTGCTGAAGAATTTTTAAAAAGGTATGCACCCATTCTGGATCATCATAGGCTTCCATGATCATTTTTTCAGTCCCATATAGACAACAAGCATCCTGCCAGCAGCCCGGCTGACCATAAATGTCAAAACAGCAGATATGACCTCGAACCAATCCGCGTTCACCGAAATCGGCTGCAATCTGATTGACCGCATCGACATCGCAGAGCGGTGCAGTTGCGAATTCCGCGATAATATCGATATCCGATTTTTCCTTAACCAAATGCTCTGCTACCCACGTAGTATGAACATTTGATTGGGTCACCATGGTTAATGTCTTCTTAGGCGTTTTAATATAATAGCGAATGGTTTGATATTGATCATCAGGAACTGGTTCAGAGGTAATTTGCCATTGATCGGAAATTATTCGCCTGCTATCCCAGAAATCGACTTGCGGTTGATTGGTATCGTAATAATAGCCCTTGCTTTCATCAGGTTTGTGAGGCACCGCCCAACGAATGGCATCCAAACCGAAATAGTCAAAAAATTCATCATAAGAGATGCCGTTCATATAGCGATCCAAAAAATATTTCATGACGTGATGCGTAGTTACTGGAAGACGATCAGGGATGCTCCGAGTAATTGCTGCTAACATCCGTTGTTTGGAGGTCATGGCAAAATTCCTTCGAATTTGATCTTTCATATCATCGAATGTGGACTTTCCATCAATGATTTGCAGGCAGGCTGGGGCAAGTGATCGATCAACTCCCTGAACATCAGCAGAGGAATAACGATAAATCCATACACCCTTAACCTTGTCCATGAGCAATAAAGATAACAAAAATTGCTTCAAAAATCAAGCCCAAACAATATCCCAAGTTCATGAACCGAGAGAATGCGGTGGTTGGCAAATTGCTAGATTGATGCATGATTGAGTCCCTCCTTCCTTTTACAACGGATAGACAAAGAACAGGTGATAAAAGGTCCAATCGATTGCCATTTTTTGGGGAACTATTTGCTTTGATTAGCAGAATAAAAGAAAACTCTTTTCAATTTTTTTATGCCAAATTAATAGGCCTATATATGCGATTTGCTTGCAGAGCAATATGTTTGCTATTTTTCATTCATAGTGAAAAATTAACAATAAAGGATGACACGGCATGATCATTTTTCCATCTAATTTCACCTGGGGCTGCGCCACCGCCAGCTATCAAATCGAGGGTGCTTGGCTTGAAGGTGGGAAGGGGCTTTCCATCTGGGATGCGTTCAGCCACATTCCTGGAAAGATTTTGCATGGTCACACTGGCGATGTCGCCTGCGATCATTATCATCGATATAAAGAGGACGTAGCCCTCATGGCAGCTATGGGACTCCCAGCTTATCGTTTTTCGATCTCCTGGCCTCGCATTCAACCAGCAGGCTATGGGAAGCCCAATCCTGAAGGCATTCGATTCTATTCAGATTTAATCGATGAGCTTTTGAAGCATAATATCACGCCTTGGGTGACCCTATACCATTGGGACTTTCCATTGGCATTACAACTGGAGTTTGATGGCTGGCTCAACCCCAAAATCGCTGATTTTTTCGTTGACTATGCCGATATCTGTTTTTCTCATTTCGGCGATCGGGTAAAAAACTGGATCACCTTTAATGAGCCATGGGTGACTGCAATATTGGGATTCGGTCAAGGCATATTTGCCCCAGGGAGAATTTCTAACAGTGAGCCTTATCAGGCTGGTCATCAGATGCTGCGCAGCCACGCTAAAGTGGTCGAGTTGTATCGGACGAAATACCACTATCAAAACGGTCGGATTGGAATTACCAATAATTGCGATTGGCGAGAACCGAAAACTGATAGCGATGAAGATCGGGCGGCAGCGCAGCGATCATTGGAGTTTTTCTTAGGCTGGTTTGCTGACCCAATTTATTTTGGCGATTATCCCGAGGTGATGCGTCAGCGTCTCGGCGAGCGCTTGCCGAAGTTTTCACCAGATGAACAACGCCTGATCCAAGGCAGCAATGACTTTTTCGGATTAAATCACTATACAACTATGTACGCCAGCAATGCGAGAACGCCTCAGCAACCAGACCTTTATCAATTGAACGCCGGCCTTGCAAATGACTCTAAGGTAGAACTTTCCGCAGATTCGAATTGGTCAAAAACCGCAATGGGTTGGCCGATCGTTCCATGGGGGTGCCGCAAACTGCTGCAATGGATTGATGCGCGTTATGAGCATCCAGAGATTGTGCTCACTGAAAATGGTTGTGCCTTCGATGATCATCTCGTCGAAGGGAAGGTCGATGACCCGCAACGGATCGAGTTCCTTGCCGGATATCTTCGCGAGTGCCATCACGCGATCCAGCAAGGGGTGAATTTAACCGGCTATTTCCTCTGGTCATTTATGGACAATTTCGAATGGACATCGGGCTACACCAAACGATTCGGCATTCATTACATTGATTTTTCGACCGGACAGCGGATCCCAAAACGCTCGGCCCATTGGTACCAACAGGTCATCCAAAATAACGGCTTTTAGAATATCATCTGATTGATTGAATCTCTTAAGAGATTTTGAGATAAAACTGGATCAGGGATAATCAGAGAAACAAATCTTTTGATTCAAAATTTCATTAGAAATCGCTGACTTGATTCAATTCAAAATATCTGATGACTCGCTCGACATAATTGATCTAACCGAAATCACAGAAAAAAGAAAATTATCGATCAATTGGAACTTGCTGGAGATCGGTCGATTAAAACAATTTGGATCGTTTTCTGGACTTGTCTTCAATATTACCTATTTTTTGAGAAAATCATGAATAAGCCGGTGACAGCGATCATTGTCGATGACGAGTGGCTGGTGCGAGAGGAGTTAAAGGCACTTTTGACCCCTTATCCCGAGTTAACCGTTATTGGAGAAGCGGCTAACGTGCCGCAAGCTATTGAACTCATCCATCAAGAAGCGCCAGATGTGATCTTTCTGGACATCCAAATGCCCGGTGCCAGCGGATTTGACCTGTTAGAACAGACGGATATCAATGCCAAAATCATTTTTGTTACAGCCTATGATCAATATGCGCTGAAGGCGTTCGAAGTCAATGCGCTGGACTATTTGCTGAAACCGATCCAAAAAGATCGTTTGGCCAAAACCATTCAACGGGTGCTCGCGAGTGACAGCTACTCAACTACTCAAAGCAGCAAACTGAACTATGACGATGTGCTTTACGTGCTAGTTAGTGGATCGCTAAAATTCATCAAACTGCCGCTGCTGCGCTGCATCGTGGCTGAGGGAAATTATTCATACATCTATTACAAGGGACGAAGCAGAGAACTCGTGAGCAAAACGCTCCAGCAATGGGAGCAAATCCTTCCAGAGGAATATTTCGTCCGTATCCATCGTTCCACCATTGTCAATTTTGAATATGTGGAACAGGTGAAAAAATGCCGGAATTACACCCATCTCGTTTATGTACGCGACATTGAAAAGCCATTTGTCATGAGCCGAAGATATGCGGCGAGATTGAAAAAAACGATGACCTGGTGATCAATTAGTGACCAAAACGACCAGCTTAATGCATTACAAAAATGAGCCGTGCAGAATTCGATCTATCCCCGGCAAATTTTTTTGATTCCCCAGCCCGAACCATCCTATTGCCCAAGGAATTGATAGATCTTTTTTGCTGCCCCCTCAAGGTCCAACAAGGACATTACTAATGTAATCCCCAAAATATAAGCCACAATAGCGATTTTCTGCAATTTTGATAGCCGAGCTGTGAAATCGATGGATAAGCGTTTAACCGCCCACAATAACAAAACAATGCCAAGCAGGTTACTGCCAATATAATAAACCAGCATGGCAGTTGTCAGGGAAATATCGATAAAATAGACCGTAATTGAGGCCAAAATGAACGATGGAAGCACGTTGACAATCAAATCATTATAGGGAGAGAACGGAGAAAGCATATAACCGATAAACCCGACAGCAATGGCCATCTTATCTGCGGAACGGAACCACCTCCGCAGCCCATCGCGGCTGAATTTGCGAAACATTCTCGTCGACCGTGCACCTAAATGTCCCAAGATTGAACTCCGAACCGAACGGATATCAATAGTGCGCCATTCATTTTGGGACCAAATCGCCCACGTGACGGTTCTGGCCTGACAGAGTTCCTTTTGCAATTTTTGAAATAGGCCTTTCGCCTTTTTAGGGGACTCGTAAACTTTCCAAATTCTATTCGATTCACCAGAACTTCGGTTGTCTCGGTGGCTCCAATCTGATTCGGCGGCGAACAAGATATCCTTTTTTGCCTCGAACCACACTTCGGTTTTGAGCCAGGATTGATCTGGCATGGTCTCAAATAGAGACCGAAGCTGAGTTAAAATGATCACGTCCTTTTGCCAAGACCAGCCTGCTTCAATTATCCCAAAAACTGTACGAGCGACCGGTTGCGCTAAATAGAGCGTGTCGATCTGTTCAGCAAGACGCTGCAGATCTGACCATGGGTTAGCAATCGAATATAGCACAAAATCCCAACCATTCTGCGCCCTAATGACTGCTGATAAATCCTGATGAAGCTTCAGAGGAGAGCTAATAATCCGAAATAGCACCAACCGCTCTCCATCTGTCGCGCATTGCTTGATCATTTGAACAATATGCTTTTCTGAAACGACACGCCGGCCATATAGCCTCCGCGGTTCCCAAAGCGCGACCAGTAGCGATAGGATCAAGAGCACTCCACCAATCCAAAGTATCGTCGGGCTGCTCACAGACCGTGAAATTCCTGTCGATTCAATCAAAATGATCAGCACTATCATGACCACTAAAGTCACCACAAACCAATAAGCAGTCAACCATTTTCTCAATCCAGCGATCATTTCACTTCTCTTTAGTCTCATTGGTATTCATCTCCTCGAACACACTAACCGCATGGTATTAGATCCTGCTTTCAAACCATCCGATTCATTATTTCTCAACAATTCTCACCGTTCTACCGTCTTGCGCGATCTTCTGCCATTTTGGCCCATGATTCCGATTTCTCTCTGCAGCACATTGATGCCAAATCATTATACTCAGTTTACTGTCGATAGTCCCCAACTTAATTTGTTCTAACCCCACTTTTAATCTTTGAATTGGAGCTTGTTCCCATGAGAATTTTTTTGAATCAAATTTTTGACTTGCTTTTTCAACCAAGATTATTTAATATACCACGGTTTAATTTCAAAAAGTAACCTTAACAAACCGAGTTCTGCTCAGGGACCATCATGCAGTTCTAACAACCGCGAAATTTCCAATTGATTTTTCATGGGAGCATTAAGGATGAATTTCTCTCAATTCAAGAAAATTATCGAGGGCAAAACCAAAATTATCTATGAAAACCCAGATGATCCCCAAACCGTGTTCATGGTTTTCAAAGACGATATTACGGCTGGCGATGGGGCAAAGCATGATATACTGGAAGGGAAGGCGTTGCTCGATTGGCAGACCAATCGGGATATTTTTGAATACCTAAATCGGATGGGAGTAAAAACCCATTACATTTCCAGCCCAGAACAAAAGGTAAGCCTCGTGAGGAAGCTCGATCAAAAAATCAACCTCGAAGTCGTCACACGTCGAATTGCCACGGGCTCGATATTGAAATGGAGCTCGATCGCTGAAGGCACACGGTTCGACCCCCCGATCACCCAATTTTACTACAAGGACGATTTTTTGCACGACCCGATGCTGGACAATGGATTTATTGATCATTTGATTCGCGACAAAAACAGTCAAGAATATGCGATCATGCGAGCCACAAACGAACGCGTGTTTATTTTGTTGGAACAAGCTTTCGCGCAATTCAATATTCAATTGGTCGATTTTAAATTGGAGTACGGAATAATCAATGGCGAGGTGCTCTTGATCGATGAGATCACCGGCGGCTCGTTGCGGCTCTGGCCGTATGCCAAGGAACATCCCAACTTCAACCAGCCCAATGTGCTGAGCGAATTGGACCCATCGGGCAGATTGGATAAGGATATCTATCGCCGCGGGGAAGAGTTGAGCAAGGTGAGATCCAAATTTGAAACGATCGCCCAGATCACCTTGAATTTTAAAAATCTGACCCTTTAGCCCGCCAGTTGTAACCTCAACGGTCGTCTGGCGATTTTCCAAAAGTGGAATCGATTTCGCCCACAAAAGTGGGGCAAGTTTTCAGTCGCTTCCTGTTTTGTGGGCGAAATAAAAGCTGTCTCTACTGGCAGTGAAGCTGCTGCTATGGAAATTTCACTTCAATCCCCAGCCTCGGTTTTCCTCTGATTTTCAATTTGAACGGATCCACATCATTGGCAATGGTCTGACCGATGGTATAGCCAGCTTTTAAAGTCTGAGTGAACTCAACGCTGTAGCCGCCAAAGAAATGGATGTCGATGAACCCAGCGGGCAGGCCGAATCCGATCCCTAAGATCGGCTCGATGGTGGTCGAGATGCGCAAACCGCCCAGTAGGTGGAAAGATGTTGCCATGGATTTGGCCTTAGTATCCACCGCCTTGAAATGATAGTTAATGACACCGAACGTAGCCAGATCTCCTCTTGGCTTGGGCCGCACCACAATTCTTCCTCCATCAACGATGATGTCCACATCATTGATGGTGGTGATGGCCGTGGCAATGCCATAGCTCCATTTTTCCAATGATGAATTATCGAACACAGCTCGGGCGAGGAAGCGATCATCATAGAAATTCTTTTTGACAATGATCGAAATATCACAATATTTCTGAAATTTTTTGGGAATTTCGAATTTTCGAACATCGATCCAGGTGAGATTTTCGCCACGAACCTCAGCCCTTGCGCCGATGATCGGAAAGAGCAACAGAAAATTTAATAAATTTTCTTCGAAGTACGATCCCTTTCGAGTGATCACCGTGGAGAGATAATGTCGCGCTGTATCGTCCCGGCTGATGAAAATGTAAAAGAGCGAATCGGCTTTGAGGCCGTAAAGACGGGTGGAAAGAAACGAATCGCTGCCATGGAACATCCCGATGACGGTCTCCGCCACATTATAATTGGCAACGACGATATAATAATGATTTTTGCTCATCACGAAACCAGAGAGATCCAGTAGTTTCCGCAGACTATCGGCTGCCCAATCCGCGTAGCCATCCCGATAAAATCGCCAGGATTTGCCGAACAGGTCGTCTTTATCATTTACCACGAATGGGCTTCCTGGAACAGGTTTTGGAATTATGATCTGCTTCTCTTGAGCTACCAAGAGGCTGTTACTAACCAAGATCATAATTAGCGAGATAAAAATCAATTTTTTGGTCATCGAGTCCTCCTTCATTATTTCTTATTCAGTGGTCTTGCAGCATGTGGAATTGCGACAAGAAGCGCTAAAAGCCAGTGAGGCTTTTGTAATTGCATTATGTACTTTTTGGGTGTTCAATTCTGCCAGATGACAATAACATCTCTTCAACGTGCTAGGTCGATGGTTTTCAATTAAAATTTTTCATCGTATTTAGTCCAGAGGTCATCGCCCAATCGCCATGCGGTTTTCACAACCCGTTCGCCCCAGCTCATGGTATATTGGGTCAAGAATTGGCGGGCCTCATCTGGATTTTTATTGAAAAGGGCGAGCGCTTGAGCTTCGATATCCTTCTGCTGGTTAAGAAGTTGGCTCTGCAGGGGCTGCCAGACCTTAGCGACGTCTTTGCGCATATCGCCCCAGCGTTGGGCTGCCAACGTACCAGTATAGTTAAATGCCCACCAAGCGCAATCGCGCGAGAAACCTGTGGTTCGGCCATCTACTTTGTAGGAGGCAGGCACATCGGTGATACCACAATAGAAAGGAACATAGATAGACGTCGCCACATTATCCAACGCCAGCCACACGACTCCGCCGATCGGGTTCGGCAGGTTTTCACGCGATTGGGTGATCGTCGCATACATGGTGTACCAGCGTGCGATGGTTCGTTCGCCGCGCCAGCCCCAGCCACCATTAATTTTAAAAATCAAATTCATATCATACGGCATAAACGGATTGGCCAACGGGGAGATAACAGTCTTGCCCTGCGCATCGGTAGTAGTGATGTTCTTGATGAAATTATAATCTGTGCCTTCATAATAATCTTGAAAGATGGAGATCAATTTGGATAAGGTCACTAGCGTGTCTGGCTTGACGGAAAAGGGGTAATTTTCCGATTCGGGATGGAGTTTGAGCGATGGTGCCAGCAGGTCCAACACCCGCCATTCGCGCCGGCGAGCAGCCAAAGACGTTCGACCGTCAGGATCATAAGCATAGCAGAACTCAAACGGCCCTTGCTTGGGGTTCCACCAACCGCTGTCCTGTGCAACCTTGAATACATTATCTGAGGCCATGAAATAATCCCGGTTCTTCAAATCGATCTGTCGGATCCGACTGGCATTGGCGTTGACCGAAACGTGATCATCTGGCACGCGCTGCGCCACCCAAATTGAACCGATTTTATCCTTGCCAGGCCCAACAATCTCCAAATGCCACACCTCCCGGATATCCGCGATGGTGAGGCATTCCCCGGCATCATTATATCCATACCGTTTTGTCAATTCGCCAGCTAATTGAATTGCCTCGCGCGCTGTACGACACCGTTCGATCATCAATCGCACCAATTGCTGACAATCGATGAGCCCCTTATCGGATCGAAGCGAGGCTCGCCCACCAAACGTCGATTCTCCTATTGCCAACTGCTGATCGTTCATGCAGGGATATGCGGTATTAATGTAGCCATAAGTATGCTCGACTTGTGGAATTTCCCCAGTTGGGACATATTTATAGGCTGGCATAGCCAAAGAATCTTCATTGACACGTTTAAACATCATCACGGTTGTACCCCTCTCGTGTTTTTTCGCTGGGATGATATCCAACCACGAGCGGCTGCGATGGCTATCGCAAGTGTGGGAAGTGGTCACCCATCCCTCGGCTGACGCCTTTTTCCCAACGGTAATCGTCGTGCATCCATCTGGTCGACCATCAATCCAATCGTCGGAATCCTGGTTCGTTGCTGTTTGAAATTGGGCAAACCCCAAATTGATTAAAATGCTCAAACTAAAAAGGACGTTTCGTGCTAAGCGAGCAAAATTCCACCTAAATCGTCTCATCTTCCGTTGCCTCCATCAATAGATTTTAAGGTAGGGTTCGATCGAGCCAGCGCTTGCGATACCACCAACCCATTATCTGCGACCCATGCGCGCATAGAAGCTTTAAAAATGATGTATCAAAACTGATAGCAATGGAATTTTCCATCATCCCCCAAAGTCGCTGGGCTCAAACAATAGGCTAAAAAATTTAGCCTAAAGTAAACCAATTTTTGTTAAAAGTCAAGCGCTAATTTTTATAGTGATAAATCATGACCAAAGGAAAGATGAGCCAGATCATTTTTCTTATGGAGGAACTGCATTTGTTGAGCAAAGAGGCAATTTTGAATGAGAAAAGGGCCAATGCTTGCATGAAACCAAAAATAATCTTCAGCCCTCCCTCATGGCTGAGTGCTTTAATGGCGAACTATAACTCTTGAGGGTTCTTTGTATTGGTAATTATTTCATTCGCAACCTGATACTCTGCTGGCGCAACAAGAAATCCACAGTAACAATCGCTGCCATCGCTTCAACCACCGGTACAATGCGGGGGACGATAGTGGGATCATGTCGTCCCTGAATTTTGATTGTAGTCGGATTACCCTGATCATCCAAGGTCTTTTGTTCGATACCAATCGAAGCAGGCGGCTTGACAGCAGCGCGCAAGATAAACTCTTCACCAGTGGTAATCCCGCCCAATACGCCGCCGCAGTGATTGGTATGAGTGCCAATTCTATTCTGCTTCTTTTCAAAAATATCGTTGTTATAAGAACCAGTGTAACCAGCGACCGCGAAGCCATCGCCGATCTCCACCCCGCGCACGGCTCCGAGGCCCATGATCGCGAACGCCATCACAGCATGAAACTTATCGAACACAGGCTCGCCCAACCCTGCTGGCAAATTTAGGATGCGCAGTTCAACAATCCCCCCGATCGAATCATTTTGGTTTTTGACCTGTTGGATTAATTCAACCATTTTATCGATGACATCTGGATCGGGAGAACGGACGATATTCGTCTCAATAATGGAACGATCGACTTTTTGAGCGACCACATGGCCGATTGCCCGAGTAAAGGCATAGATATCAATGTCAAATCGTTTTAAAATCAGCTTGGCCACAGCTCCGGCAGCCACACGAGCCGCTGTCTCGCGCCCTGATGCCCGACCCGAGCCACGGTAATCGCGAATGCCATATTTCATTTCATAAGTAAAATCAGCATGTCCCGGACGCCACTTATGTTTGAATGGGTCGTAACTGGCACTGTCGACATCTTCATTAAATAGTTCCAAAGCGATCGGCATCCCAGTTGAAATCCCATCGATTACCCCAGAGCGCAAATGAACGCGATCCCGCTCATTTCTGGCGGTCGATACCGCACTTTGCCCAGGCCGACGACGATTGAGCTCTCGCTGAATGTAATCCAGAGAGATCTCGATCCCTGGAGGGCAGCCGTCTATAACCACACCAATACTATTACCATGCGACTCCCCCCAAGTCGTAATCCGAAATAAATTACCAAAACTATTACCCATGTTGGTTGATCTCAATCATAATTATCATTAAGCAAATTTAATCTCGATTATCTAATCGCACCAATCTTTTACAACAAAATCATTTATTCATTCATGAGGCATCTCCGAGAGAAGCGAAGCAATCTTTTCGGGTTCTGTAATTCAATCAGATTGCTTCGACCGAAAGTCGCCTGGCCTGAATCTAGAACAAGCAATCTGCTGTTTTCGCATTCACCAAACTCGTCGATTCCATCAAGAGGTAAGCTGAGTTAACAGTTCTACGATCAGAACCTCACGCGAATCAAGCTCTTTATCAGCCATGGTCATGTCTTTCACCAGCTTGATGATCTTTTTCATTTCATTGACCGTGCACTGATTTCGCAATACCATTACCGCCTCTTTGACCATTTTAGTGGTATTTTCCTTTAACAGCCTGGTATTTTCTTCCAGACCGCGCCTCACTTCCTCTTCGGTACACTCGAGCTCGTTCTGGAGGACATCAAATATCATCTGTTTTTCTTCTTCAGTGACTTTCCCGTCCGCCATAGCCGTAACGTTCAACAACGTTAAAATCGCTCCCTGTTTGTTCATGCAGATTCTCCTATTTTGCTTATGATGTGAATTGATTAAATCGCTGCTGAGCCTCAGCGCATGAGTGTCATCCGTTCATATAATTTGGCTTCTAATTCCAAGCCAGGTGCTCGATTTCTGACGATCGCTGGCTAAATTTCATACTTCTCTAGCCACAAATCGTCGGGAACTGAGACTTTTTCTTGATAGATCTCCCAATAATAACGCTTTGCCTCGCCCAATTTTTGGTAAATTGGATGGCTTTCATCAGCCCGTTGTTCTGCAATTATCTTGCCAGAGTAATCCACAAGCACCAGCTTTTTAGCGCGATTAAGGATTCCGGCCGTTCCGATACTGCAAATGGCAACCACTTCGTTATTGCGGGAACGATCGATCAGTTCGCCATAAGTGAAATCGCGCTCAATCACGCTCACGCCCATCTGACGCAAGATTGCACAGATGCCTTGAATTGTCACTGAGGGCAAGATCAAATTGCTCTCTGGAATTTTAATGACCGTGCCATCTCTCAATGCGAACAAACAACATGAGGAATCCCATTCTGTGATCTTGCGGGTCTCGATGGGATCATAAGGGCGATCGTCCAAAAACAGCGCAGAACCGGCTTCTGGCAAAATCTTTTTCGCCTCATCCACCGCTTTCACACTGATCAAATAATTAATTCCCAATTTTAAACATCCAGTCCCGTTTATTTGGCAGGCTCGGACAAAATTGGGAACCACTACGCCGCTGAACGGCTCGCCTAAATACCGATCGTAACGACACACCACAGCACGAATGGAGGGATCACCCGGAAAAGTGACTCCGATGGATTGTTCTTCGTCAACAGTAAAAGGTCTCAGATAGCCCTGGGCCCCTAAATTGGACATCTCTTCCCAAAATTCCGCCATGGCTGATGTCTGAAAATATCGGATGAAAACCCCTTTCAATTCTTCGATAGTTGGGACCATCCATTGCTGTTGCTGTCCCAAGTTAAACGCGATCCCTCGTTGAAATCGCTCCAGATTTTTATGCCAATTCAAAAAAATCACCTCATATTTGCCGCGGTCATTTTTTTTGCAGAAAAACCGAATCCCTTCAAAAGCTAAAAACAACCCGTAATGAATCGACCGAGACACCGCAAAGACCTTACCATCAGCTCCCATCGTATCGAAGCTTTTGTCTTTCAGTTTGTAACGCATCTGAGTGTTTGCCCATTTGATACCCTCAAAACCAGCCATTTCAGTTCCTCCGATATTTAGCCTCAGTTTTGCATTCCATCCGCTTATTGAATTTAGTTTTGATCAAGCATTGTCCACATCCGTTCATTGTTTCGGGGAAAATTTCAGATCAGGACGAAAAATGTTCCACAACAGAATCATAGGAAATGGCGTAGCTTCAACCAAAAAGGATTCAGCTCTTCGTATCCAACCCATCGATTACCCATTAATGGATCATTTCACCGCCTTCAGCGCCAACTCTGTAGCTCGGATCAACGGCTCTGTTGAAATTGGTTGTCCCACCGCGGCCATCATCCATGCCTCAGGTGTAATCGCCCCTTGACGGCACATCCGTTCCATTTCCGTAGCCAAATTTTTGTCCTGTAAATATTGCTCGATCTGGAATGAGATGATATGACCGAGCGGATAATCCGGCACATAGAGCCCAGCATCGATAATATGCGAATAAATGGCCAATAAAATTTGGTCTTGAACCCCAAAAATCGGAGCATAATATTTGTTCCAGACCTCCTTGGCAATCGCCTGTATAGCAGCATTCAACTCATCGGCGCGCGCCAATGGATGATCGTACATCCAATGCCAAATATACATATCCACCAAAGCCACACCAGCGATCTCGAAGGTGGACCAATAGGCATCTAAGGCTTTCAGATGATCAGCCATCGGATCTTCATGTTTGAGTCCCAACAACGATAAATCACGGGATTGGAAGCTAAAGGCAAATGCCTCGGTAAAGGCGGTATTGGGAACGCCTTGCAGCAGCGTGTAATCCACTTCGTTTAATGAGAAAACTTGTTCGACATTATGGCCCAATTCATGGATAGCGATGTTGAAGCCTTTGTAATTCATCCCTTTTGGGGTGACGCGAGTGCGGAGATGTGCATTATCCGATCGCATCATTGCACCAGCCGCGTGTCCAGAGCCTCGCGCTGGGTCAACATTGATCTTTTGGCTGAGAAACGCCGCTTTTTCGGCTGAAAATCCCAGTTGCTTCAGGATATTGGGCAGATCTCTCTGGAAAGCAGCAACGGTTGGATAGCGTTTCATCACCAATGAATCTAAAAATGCCTCATCATATTGACCCCGCGGCTTAAAACCGTTATACCAGATGTCAAATGGCTCCAATTTTCTACCCAACTTTTGCTCAATGAGGGTTGCCACTTGTTTAGCCACGGGATTTGACAGCACGGAAATCAAAAGCTGCTCAAATTGTCGTTCAGGAATCTCTCGCTGTTGATTAAATTTGCGCTCAATATAGGTGGGGAAATTGGGGCAATAAGGATCGGCCGACTTCTCCGCTCGAAAGATCCGAAGCAAATGATCATATCGGGTGTTTGGCTCTGGCTCATTGCTGATCTTTGAGGCATCCCCTTGAACTGGAGCCACGGTATTATTGATGGGATCCCAAATAACGTTCGGGTTATCAACTACCACCTGCGGGATTTCCTGCCGAATGATCCGTTCCATGACCTGTTGAATCAACTTTTGTCGCCTAAGTCCATCGAGGTTGGCGTATTGGGCTTTCAGTTCATCGCGGAGGCCCCAATGACTGATCAATTTCAGGCCATCGGGAAAGAGTCGTTCTCCTTCAGGCGTAACCAATCGGCCCATGTGGATATTATAATTGCTGATGTAGTGATCGGCGGCGACAAAAGCCTCGGAAATTTTCTGCTGAACATCGCCAGGCACCCGTTGGGCGAACCGCTGTACCAATCGCGCCGCGGCCCACTGCTCACGAGACCATCCCTTACCTAACTGCAACCGCTGCTCCAATGTGTACAGAGGAAAATTGAGCAAGGCAGTCATCGCAAGCTTCGTCTTAAAAAAATCATCATCCAAATGGGCAAATGGATCGAAATTGGCAAATAGCAAATCTACAGGAAGAATGGGTCCAATATCAACCTGAATCGCTTCTTGCAGAACCATCTGCATGCGATTATTCAATCCATAAATTTGCTCCAAATTCTTCTCATATCGAAGCAAAGTCTCGTGCAATTTCGTCGAATCGGCGATAAATTGATCCTCACAAAATTGCGCAAATTCTTCATTGCTTCCATCTGCTTCGGTCCATAAACTGGCAACCTGCTGTACCCCGCGCTGAATCCGGGCAAGCGAAGAAGCCCCATATTTCTCGGTCAGCCGCTTGATCACTTCATCCGTGTTTAGCTCTGTTGCTTTTCCCTGTGGTTTCATTCGTTCGATCCTCTGACAGCCAGTTCCACTACCAATTAATATCAACAACGCGACCAATAGAAGATTGAAATAACCGATAGAAAATCCTGGTGACTGATTTTTGGTTTTCATCTCATCTCCTTATCACTTGTCCTCGGCTAATTCCATTTAACCAAATGATGAATGAGTGAACCGCTTACGTCACGAAGTGGAATTCAGCCAAATTCACGATTTGAAATTTATTTTTTGCCATGCTTCAAATCCTAAAACGGTTCCATCGCGATAATCAGCCGGAAGCCAGAAATATAACAATCTTTGCTTTTTAACAAACGACCACGGATCGACCGTGCCCGTCAGTCGAGGCGATTCAAAGATGAATTCATGTCATACTAACTACTTCGTACAGCGATTGATTAATTGGAACGAGTATCCCTGTTTTACAGGAATCCAATTAGCCTTTGCTAAACCTGAATCTAGCTCAGATATTTCAATAAACCCACTCAATCATTTGCTCAATTCAATATAGCTAAAACTGGATAATAAATCAAGCACTTTTCCGTGGGGCCAAATAGTTCATCAGGTTGCTGTTCATTTCTCTTGATTGCTAGAAAAAAATTTCCTATTTTCCTTCCCAATTTTCAATTTTGGTGTGACATAAAAATGAAAAGGAAGCAATATGAGCATTTTGACACGAGATGAAATCTTCAAAGCCATTGAAGTTGGGGAAATTTCCATCACCCCCTTTGATCCAACAAAAGTAGGACCAGGCTCAGTTGATCTTCATCTGGGGGAAGATTTTCGCATATTTAAGAAGGTTCATGATATCGTAGATGTCGATGATGCCGTCAATTATGAATCAGTGACCGAATTGATTCACGCACCAGGTGGGATCGTTCTGATGCCAGGCGAAACCGTTTTGGGAATAACGGTTGAAACGATCAAATTGGCTCCGAACTTGTGCGGGTGGTTAGAAGGAAGAAGTCGTTTTGCACGATTAGGGCTGCTCGTCCATATTTCCGCAAGCTTCATGCATCCTGGGATAAATAATCAACAAGTACTGGAGATGACGAATTTCAGCCCCATGCCGCTTCGGATCCATCCCGGTACGGCAATCTGTCAGTTTATCTTTCAACGAACCATCGGATCGGCGAAATATGAGGGCCGGTTCCAAAATCAGCGTGGGGGTGTTTTTTGATCACGTTGGTCATCAGTTCATTTCACCAACATGGTCGTAATTCCGGTAAATTTGCCCGATAAGCGATTGATGATGATATAACACAACTCAGAGATTGGTAAAATTTCTGCCATTCAGGCGATTTAAGCTGTTGCTTAGCTTCACTGTCCTATGATCGGGTTTATTATTTTTCGCACTTATTTTTGAAGAGTTGGTAAAAAAGCTTGACAATTGCGATTTTTTTTCTTATATTCAGGGTACAAAAGTACCCGTTAGGTTTTCAATGCAGACGGAAATAACAGATACCCAGAGGAAAGTTTACCAAGCCATTGTCGATTTTATCGAAGAGCGGGGCTATCCGCCGACCATCAGAGAAATCATGAATCTGATGGGCTATTCTTCCGTGTATAATGTACAGCGCATTCTCAATGTTTTGGAAGCTAAGGGATATATCAATCGCAACCTCAGGGGGGGAGCGCGCTGTATAGAGGTGGTCAAAGGGGAGGAGATGGCAACAAGTAGCGGCACGCGAATCCCGATTTTAGGGAGAGTAGCGGCGGGGACTCCTCTTTTCGCACAAGAAAATATCGAGGGATATTTAAATTTTGATCCAGAAATTGCCGGTTTCAAGGCGGACTTTATCCTGCGTGTTTCTGGGGACAGCATGAAAGATGCGTTCATCAGCCACAATGATCTGATCTTTGTCAAAAAGCTGAATTTCCCCAACAATAATGACATCATCGTTGCGCTGCTTGATGAGGAGGCAACGGTCAAGCGGTATTTTTTGGAAAAGGACCATATCCGCTTGCAACCAGAGAATCCCGCTTATCCAGCCATCATCATCAGCAAAAACGACCTTTATTTCAAAATTCTAGGAAAAGTCATCGCCGTCTTTCATAGGTTTTAAATAGGGTACAAAATTACCCGATGTAAGGAGAAAGCATCATGAAAAAACAAATTAAAAATTTCGCTGAATGGAAAAAGCAGCTAAAACAATCAACCGATCTCATTGCATTGCAACGCTCACTCAATCATATTGATAAGCTCTATGAAGAAGTCCGCAATTCTCTTGGTCGTGTCCTTATGTCGATGGAGATGATCGAAATCCAAGAGATCCTCGAAAATCGCATTGAAGAATTGACCGAACAGCAAAAGATGACCAAAGTCGCTGCGTGATGTTTTAGCGGCAAAGCTACTGTTTTTTGAATATCCTTACTTTTTCCTTATGGTTCCCTTTCCACTCTCCTGGGAAAGGATTGATCCATACAATCTCCTCGGATGGCCCGCTGTCTATTGTGACAGGGGGCCTTTATTTTTCTCATGCTATCCCCTCATTTTTAACCTACGAGGATGTACTCTGTGAGATTTATGAGTGAAAAATGATAATATGCTCCCAGCAGAACGGGTAGATTTTAGGTGGGAATAAAGAAGCGGCCGATCAAGCAATTCAAGTGGCAAATGATGGCATGAATCAGGGCAGTGAGAAATAAGCTCAACCCAAATCGAACTTATGTGGATAGATGCCTCCCCCTATTACCAAGCATCTGCCCTCGTGGACCATCAGTCAAGAAATATTTCGCGACAAAATTTCAAAAACGTTTCATGATTCTGACTGAGATTCTTCCAGCTTCTTTTGCAGATATTCGATCTTTTGCTTATAAAATTCGTTATTCGGATCCTTCTTTCTTAAAATCTCGTACACGCCGATCGCCTTGGCATATTGATGCTGAGCAGCATAAATTTCTCCAAGCGTGGGAGTGACAATCTTTTCTTTTCTTCGAAGCGAATCATTTTTATCTTCTGGCTCCCCTGTTTCCGATCGCTGACGCGCTGAACTTGGAGCAGGTGGCTCAGCAAGTGGTTCAAATTTCGGCCGAGTCTGCTTTTGAATCTCCTCCAACGTCTTTTTGAGCGGGGAAACATCCTCAGTTTTTGTTTTTGGACCAGCCTCATGATCGAATTTCTTGCCAATGGTATCGTCTTCTGGCGAAACTCGATCGGAACGACGAGATGGTTCTTCACCTGGCGATTGAGGCTTTTGAGCCTGTTGAGTACGATCCTCATCCCCAGTCATCAAAGCAAATACGTCCTCATCAGCTAACCCCTCGAGTTCATTGGTATCGAACTCCCCATTATCTTCAAATTCGCTCACTTCTTCCATTCGATCGGTTTCGCCATCTGTCACGCCAAACGAGTCAATTTCCGATTGCTCGAATTGCCCAACCAATTCTTCATCTTCACCCAATAGATCGGTTAATTCATCGTCTCGAAATATGTCCTCCAGCAAATCGAGGTTGGCACTCTCCTCCTCAAATGTCGGTGCGGTTTCTTCAAAATAGCGTTTCTCACCCGCTTGTTTTGGTTGTTGTTGGGTTGGCTGCTGCATTGGAGGCTTGTAATGGGCAGATGGAGAACCCAATGAGGAAACTTGCGCTGCCTCCGAAGAATCGAATCCGAATTCAGGTTCTGTATCTGGTTCTACATCTAATTCTGGCTCAAATATTGGCTCGGTTGACCTCTCACTTCGATCGCCGCCAATTGGCTGTGATGGGGTTTGAACAGCGCGCGCAGGTTCATTTGCTTCTTCGAGTTCAGTGAGCAAATCTGTCTCCATGGCCTCGATTTCTTTTTCGGCAGAAGGGGGCGTCATGTTAGGAGATTTCGCTTCGCTTGACCTTAATTCTTCAAGCCGTTGTTTGGCCGCTTGGTTCAAGGGATCGATCCGAAGGATCTCCTCATAGCTCATCTCACTGGTATTCATCCATCCGATTTGGGCCATTAATTCTGCATAATCGCGATGCGCCGCAATATGTTTCGGATCAAATAGCAATACGCGCTTCAGTTCTTTCTCGGCCTGATCGAAAAGTTTTTTCCTCAGATAACACTTGCCCAATATATAATGTCCGGTCACATAATAGGGATGTTTTTTGATACCTTTTTCGCACAAGGCAAGCGCCTCATCCACGCGATCCATCTGAAGGTAAGCATCGGCAAGCCGGGCAAATAGCACCGAATTCTCATTTTTGCTCAATTTGCCCTCCAGATACTTCACTTCATCTCTCAATGATCTTTGCATTTTCTTCACTCCCTATCATCGATGCCTGAAATCGAACCTCCATCATTCCCGCTATACATCTTTATTCCATTTCAATCGAAGAGAGAATTGATTTCGGTTCGCAACCAATCTTATTTTCAATCTTCATCCTACCTTTGCACATTTTAAGTTACTGATTGGATAAAACCGATAATCTACAATATAGCTCTCAATTATAATATTTTTTTTGATAAAAAACAATGCTTATTTTTATAATTAAAAAAAATTAGCCATGGCTTACCAATTCGAGATCGTCTTATTAAAAATATCCGTCACGATTTTTTTGACCGCTTCATCGATCGCCTGCTGCCGAGTGGTATTGACTTCTCCAGAAGCATCGGGGCTGTAAGTTCCCCACTGGGTTATTTCTTCTTCCCAGATCACCTTGTTCTTTTTCAGATCTTCGAACTTGGCTTTCACACGGAGATAAACGCGGATCTCCCGCACCTGTTCTTGTTGATTGTACGCGCCTGCTTGATCTCGAATATTAAGGATCGTCCCTTCGATGATTGAATCAGCCGCGCGCCGGTCAACCACTTTTAAGGTATTATCGCGCGTGAACTCATAGATCAGCGCATCGGTGAGGTCCTCTGGCACTCCAAACTCAGTGGTGTTATTGGCAAAAATAGGGATCGCTACGGTGCGCAAATGGGGCGGTAGTGCTGAACCAGAAAATGAATAATAGCCGCATCCCAAAAGCAACCAAGCCAATACGACAACGATCCAAAACCGCGACTGGTCGAGTAATTGATCATCCCTGTTCATTTTAATATGGCAGATTATACTCTTTGATTTTTCGATAGAGGGTGCGCTCGCTAATCTTCAGGCTCTTAGCGGTCTTTCGCTTATTTCCATCGAATCGGTGGAGCGTCTCCTCAATCAATTTTTTCTCCATTTCCTCCAGCGTGGGGAAATTCCGCGACTCAACCACTGGCTCATTATAAACGATTTCACCGTTTTCTGGTGGGATGACAATGGTATCTTCAGGTTCCCACCCTTTAAGACGGCGCGGCGGAAAAAGCCGCGTCAGAATGATCTCCCGTAATTGGGAGATTTCTGATTTCAGATCCAATAGCGCGCGGTAAATGAACTCCCGCTCCACTTGCTCGGTTGGCCGATGCAACGCCATGGGCAGATTGCGGGAGACGTTACTTCCCAGGTTCAGATATTTTATCACCGCTGCCCGGTCAATTTTCCCTCCTTTTTCAAGAATGATCATGCTCTCGATCACATTTTTTAATTCGCGAACATTGCCTGGCCAATGGTACTCCATCAGCGCTTCGAGACCAGAATCATCGAATCCACGAAACTCGATTCGATTTTGTGCGCAAAAATGATCGGAAAATGTTTTTGCCAGCAAAGGAATATCCTCTTTTCTGGCCCGCAACGGGGGGACGAAAATGGTGACTGCATGAAGACGGAAATAGAGATCCTGGCGAAAGCTGCCGTTCTGCACCTCCTGATCCAACTCCCGATTGGTGGCGGCGATGATTCGCACATCCACCTTTTTGGGTTCAGCACTGCCGACTCTGGTGAACTCCTTGCCTTCCAACACGCGGAGAATTTTCACTTGGGCATTCAAAGGCATTTCACCGATCTCATCAAGAAAAATCGTTCCGCCATCCGCCATTTCGAAAAACCCCTTGCGCTGGCTCACTGCCCCAGTAAATGCCCCACGCTCATGGCCAAACAATTCCGACTCCATGATCCCTTCTGGAATTGCGCCGCAATTGACAATGATCAACGGTTTTGCTGCACGGCGACTCCGCTGATGAATGGCCCGAGCGATCAGCTCCTTACCCGTGCCACTTTCACCGATAATCAGCACCGAAATATCCACCGGGGCAACTTGTTGAAGGGTCTCAAAAATTTGCCGCATTCCTGGTGAATTACCGATCAGCCCCGATTCTAGTTGAAATTGTTCAAAAGCTTTATCTGATAGGTTTTCTGCTGCTTTTGCTTTCATCATTTTTGAAATTGGACTTAAAATATTCCACGGTTCTCGCCAGTCCCTCCTCCAAGGATACTTGCGGTCGCCACTGAAGCAGTCGCTGTGCTTTTTCGATGTTCAAAACGCTCCGCATTTGCTCCCCCGGTTTGGCTGGCCCATGAACTTCCTCGACGTTTGCATTGGTTAAATGACGCAGTTTATGAAAAAGTTCATTCACATTGGTCTCGATCCCAGTCCCAATATTAAAATAATCGCATTGATCAAAGCTCAATGCCTTGACATTGGCATCAACCACATCCCCTACGAATACATAATCCCGCGTCTGCAAACCGTTGCCATTGATGATTGGTTGGCTGCCATTTAACATGCGGCTTGTGAATATCGCCACCACCCCCGCTTCGCCTTTGGGATTCTGTCGCGGACCGTAAACATTACCATAGCGCAGCACCACAAATTGAATGCCATAGACATAATGATAAAAATAGAGATATTTCTCACCCGTCAACTTCGTAATTCCATAAGGCGAAACTGGACGGGTTGGATGGTTTTCATCTGCCGGAAAATAGTCTTGCTCTCCATAAATTGCCCCACCGCTGGATATGAAAATAAACTTCTTCACCCCGGTCTTCACTGCTGCTTGCAAAAGATTAATTGTGCCAATAATGTTGTTATTGGCATCGTAAATTGGATCGGCAACCGAAAGCCGAACGTCCATTTGTGCGGCATGATGATTGACCACATCGAATCGCTCGCTTTCAAATAGCTTCAATATCTGGTCATCTTGAATATTCATTTTAACAAAATGAGCTTGGGGATTGACATTTTCAACGCGCCCCATGGATAAATTGTCCACAATAACCACTTCATGCCCCATTTTAATATAAGCATCTGCCACGTGCGATCCAATAAAGCCTGCTCCACCAGTCACTAAGATTTTCATATCGTTGTTCTCCTCAGTTGTAAATTCCCAGTTGCATTACAACGCCTTATATCCAATATCCTTTCGATAGTAGGCACCATCGAATGTAATTTTGCCAACAGCTTTATACGCGCGCTTGATCGCCTCTGCTACATCATTCCCCAAGGCAGTGATCCCCAATACTCTGCCCCCATTGGTTAAAATCTTGCCATTGGCCAATTTGGTTCCGGCATGAAAAATAATCACATCAGTTCCGAAATTTCGCTCCAAACCGATGATCTCTTTGCCTTTCTCATATTTGCCAGGATAGCCCCCAGAAGCCATCACCACGCACACCGCAAATTTATTTTTAAAATTGATTGTCTGTTGTTCTAATTTGCCCTGGCTACACCCATACAGCAGCGGGACGATATCGCCCTCGACCAATGGCAAAATCACCTGCGTTTCTGGATCTCCAAAGCGACAATTGAATTCGATCACTTTAGGTCCCTGACGAGTAATCATCAAACCAGCGTAAAGCACGCCGCGATAGGGTCGATCTTCCAATGCCATACCTTTGATCGCTGGTTCCAAAATCCGCTGCCGAATTTGTTGCAGCATGTCCATATCGACTTGAACTGCTGGGGCGTAGGCGCCCATTCCACCTGTATTTGGTCCTTTGTCGTCATCAAAGATCGGCTTATGATCTTGCGCTGGGAGCAATTCGATCAAATTTTCGCCATCAGTCACCGCCAGCACTGAAGCCTCCTGGCCTCTCAGATATTCCTCGATGACGACCTTTTTGCCAGCCGAACCAAAGACGCCCTGGATCATCATTTTATGGAGCGCTTCCTGAGCTTCTTCCTGGTTGAAACACACGATAGCGCCCTTGCCAGCAGCCAGGCCATCGGCCTTGATGACGATCGGAGTTGGCATGGAATTTAAATAATTCTTCGCTGCCTCAAATTGATCAAAAGCGCGATATTGTGCAGTAGGGATCTGATATTTTTCCATCAGATATTTTGCAAAAATCTTGCTGCTTTCGATCTCGGCCGCTTTTTTGGTTGGCCCGAAGATCGCAAGCCCCTGTCTTTGAAATGCATCGACTATCCCCGCTGCCAAAGGTGCCTCGGGTCCAACCACGGTGAGGTCGATCCGCTTTCGGTCAGCGAAGTTCAATAGTTCATCAATTGCGCTCTCGTTTATCGAAACGCATTCAGCCAATTGGGCGATGCCAGCGTTTCCAGGAGCACAATAAATCTTATTGACTACGGGACTTTGGGCGATCTTCCACACCAGGGTATGTTCACGTCCCCCTCCACCAATTACCAAAATGTTCAACCGTTCCATGTTCGTTTTTCTATGTTTTGCTCAACTGTTTCTTAGCCATTCGATCTCATCGCGCAATTCTGCCGCGCGCTCGAATTCTAAATTTTTGGCCGCGGCCAGCATCTCTCGCTCATATTGCTCGATCAATTCCTCCCGCTCCATTCGGGAGAGTCGGAGCAAGCTTCGATCGCGGCGCTTCTTTTTCGTTCCCCACTTTTCCATTTTCTCATCGGCGACCCGGGTCGTTCGCAATACATCCTCGACCGATTTGTAAATGGTCGTTGGTGTGATACCATGCTCTTCATTATATTTTTGCTGAACCTTGCGCCGACGATTGGTCTCGTCGATCGTCTTTTGCATGGATTGCGTGATATGATCCGCATAGAAAATGACTTTGCCGCTCACATTTCGCGCTGCGCGACCAGCAATCTGCATGAGTGACGTCTCTGATCGTAAAAAGCCCTCCTTATCAGCATCGAGCACCGCGACCAGCGACACCTCTGGCAGATCCAACCCCTCCCGAAGCAGATTAATCCCCACCAGCACATCAAACTCTGCCAGTCGCAGATCGCGGAGGATCTCAACCCGATCCAGAGCAGCGATCTCTGAATGCAAATATCGGACCTTAATACCCATATCTGCCAGGTAATCGCTTAAATCTTCGGCCATGCGCTTGGTCAGGGTGGTCACCAAAGTTCGCTCCCCCCGTGCCACTCGCTGTCGGATCTCCGCGATCAGATCATCGATCTGGCCTTTGATCGGTCGCACCTCGATCTCAGGATCCATCAACCCAGTCGGTCGAATGATCTGCTCAACCACAACACCTCCGCATTTTTCTAGTTCATAAGGTCCAGGGGTTGCGGAGACAAAGATCACCTGATTGATCATGGACTCGAATTCTTGAAAATTAAGCGGCCGATTATCCAATGCAGACGGCAATCGGAAGCCATATTCCACCAACGTCTCTTTGCGGGCTCGATCACCATGATACATCCCTTGAACTTGGGGAATGGTCTGATGGGATTCATCGATGAACATCAAAAAATCCTTGGGGAAAAAATCCAACAAGGTGAAGGGACGCTCCCCTGGCTTGCGGCCAGTCAAATGCCGCGAATAATTTTCAATCCCTGAACAATATCCAATCTCCTGCATCATCTCTAAATCGTAATTGGTGCGCATCTCCAGCCGCTGCGCTTCTAACAGCTTGTTGTGCCGACGAAACCACTCCAATCGTTCTTCAAGTTCGATCTTGATATTTCGGATCGCCTCTTCTAATCGCGGTTGGGTGGTGACATAATGCTTGGCTGGATAGATTGCAATGGTATCGCGCTGGGAGTTAACCTTTCCAGTGAGCGTATCGATGATCGAAATGCTTTCAATTTCATTCCCAAAAAGTTCGATCCTTACCCCTTCCTCTTCGTAAGCGGGGATTACTTCAATCACGTCGCCGCGCACCCGGAATGTCCCTCGGCTGAACTCAAAATCATTGCGGCTATAATGGATATCCACAAGTTTCTGCAAGATCCGCTGCCGATCGATTCGATCTCCTTTGCGGAGGATCAACAGCAATTGCTTGTAATCCTCGGGTGATCCTAAACCATAAATGCATGATACCGATGCGACAATAATGACATCATCGCGCTCCAACAAAGAACTGGTGGCCTTCAGCCTCAGCCGATCGATCTCATCATTGATCGAAGTATCTTTGGCAATGTAGGTATCGGTCGTTGGGACATACGCCTCAGGTTGGTAATAATCGTAATAGCTGATAAAATACTCCACAGCATTATTTGGAAAAAATCCTTTGAACTCGCCGTACAATTGAGCCGCGAGCGTTTTGTTGTGCGACAACACGAGCGTTGGTTTTTGAACGTTAGCGATAACATTCGCCATGGTATAAGTCTTGCCGCTCCCAGTAACACCTAATAGCGTCTGAAACCGCTCTCCGCGTAACACGCCCTCGGTCAATTCTCGGATCGCCTGGGGCTGATCTCCTGTCGGTTTATAATCTGATACTAATTGAAACCGTGCCATTTTTTCAATCTCACTCAAGTTTATATCGGTCAAATATAGCATTATTATGACAGAATGTCAAGAGTAAATTTTGGAAAGGCGAAACCTTGGTTCGAGAAAGCAGAAAATTGAAAGGGAATTCCCATCATCTGGCGAATTGGATTGCTGATTCCTTTCTGATACCGCTGGAAAATTTCATGACAAAATTTGCATTCACCTGCCAATTCCGTTTCAAAAAACAGCGCAAATCTCTTTCGATCAATTTGATCTATTTGATCATCGCAACTTTGATGGTGCGGGGCCCCATTCTCGATTGCGATTGTATCACATAAATCCCTGA
This sequence comes from candidate division KSB1 bacterium, assembly GCA_034506395.1. NCBI lineage: Bacteria > Pseudomonadati > Candidatus Zhuqueibacterota bacterium. The sequence goes on from JAPDPQ010000031.1 coordinate 28,280, forward strand.
GGGGACTGTCCTGCCGTCAGCGTCTGTTCCGTCCCATCTTATTTGGTGCTGTGGCAGATTGATTTGTTCGATCGACATGCTTCTGATAAGCTTGCCAGCGGTATTGAAAATGTTCAAATAAATCGGACCAGGTCGGGAGGATCTGATCAAAATGGTTGCGTGCTGGTTAAAGGGATTAGGAAAGCAGATCAGCATGTCCTCCCGTGCAACTGGGTTCGGTTTTTCCTGTTGTGATTCCAATTGTTGCGGATCAAATAATTCCATCTTTATTGTTGCATGAGAAGAGGCGGTCAACTCACTCACCTGACCATCGTTGTCTAATACCCAAGCATAGATCGTTACCAGGCCTTCATCGCCCTGGATATAATATTGCGTCGGTCGAGCAGTCAAAATAAAATCGTCCGCGTGAGGCTGCATTGAATCTTCGGTGAGTAGCCATTTTACGACCTGACCATCAGGATCATGTTCGGTCATTTCGATTCGAACCTCACGACTATTAGTAACGTTTGTCGAATCATCTTTGCTTTTAACCACCAGGCTGGTCACCTGCGGCAGGTAACGATTGGGTCTTCCTGGAGAACCATACCCAGGACTGGCGCGCCAATGATCGGGTTGACAATTGTCCAATGCTGGATCGATCAGCTCCAACGTGGCCCCAGTTCCATTTGCTTCGGTTGGCCAGGGCGATTGGCTCTCAAATCGAACCGAATCAATTAAGCTCCCATCTAGATGGTAGATGCGCACCTCGTCCCCATCTCTGCCGAGGCCAAACGGAAAATCGCCAATGACATTGGTTGCTTCAGGAAAACAGCGACGAAACGCAGCCTGATCTCGGCACAAAATCAAAAAGCCTTTGGCCTCAATTCGGGTGCCCATTGGCAATTGAAAGTCGTGTGACTTTTGATCATCTTTGAAATGCCAACCTCCGAGATCCAAAGTGCGATTTGTCGGATTATACAATTCCACCCAATCCTCAGGATTTGAGCCGGGCCCGCTATTATAATTGATCTCATTGATCACCAACTCATCGAGTTCGGCCTCAGCAATAAAAATCGGGTACAGCGACTGATCGGCCTTAAGCCGCAGTATGATTCGTTGATCGGTTCCACAACCTGTCTCGCTCCAACGATCAAACCGAAATCCGCGATTGGGGATTGCCTCAAGGGTGATCGGAATATCATGAAAGTAGCGCCCTTCCCAGGGATATGAAGTGACCAACACGCTATTCACTTTCAGCCAGCCCATGCCCGATTTCGGAGTTCCAAGGGTGAGCCGATGGGTTTCCTTTACATCCAGCTCCCACAATACATATTGCCAGAGCCGTGCTAACCGTTCACGGGCGAAAAATTTCAGATATTCCACGCCCGATTCCCACTCTGCTCTACTGCCTCCCCAGCGCTGAATCTCAAAATCGATATCCGGCCGGATGATGGCTGCCAAGGAATCGATGATAGCGCAGACCCGCTCTGGTAGAAGGGCGCTATTGAACAGATCGGCGCATTCGTTCAAAAAATAGGTCCGGTACTGATCATTTTGCAGCAATTTTCGCAGGATCAACGTGCCGCGGATGGTATCATCGGTCGCAAGTTCAAAAGTATTAGCGCTGATGAAAGCAAAAGTATTATCCAAATCCCATAACAACCAGCGCCATTGATCCCCACTTCGATAGCCGCAATAAGCGAAGTTATTATAGTCAGGCCAGTCCATATTGCCACTGTAAATTTCAACCAGATGATACCGTGTGAAATTTCTGAAATCGATTAGCTCTCGCGCCTTCTGATATGGCTCTGGCTGGCTGAAATCGTTGGACTGAAATAGCGCCATTAATTGGTCCCAGCGTTTTATCGACCCCTCTCTGGCTTCAGAAAAATTCTCAATGATGTCGCAGGGTTTGATTTCAAAATTCGTCTCCAAAAAATGCTCATCGATCCGCTCAATCAGATTGTAAATCCCCCACGGTCTCCCTGCTAAAAATAAAATGATTGGCCGGTTGCTCAGTGCGATGGCTGGTTCAATGCGGCGGCCCAATTCCTGAACCACAGCATCCCGAAGCAAGGTGCCATTTCCATAAGCGCTGTTTCCTGGGGCATCCTGAAACATAGCAGCGGTCACGAAACACTTAAACTCCTCGATAGATTTTGATGGGAACAAGCGATATCGCAGTTTGCTTTGACCATACTCGCTGCTTAAATAATAGCGCAGCGATTTTTTATCAAAAGCCCGACTGGTTCCACCATGGATCCTGATGCCTACATCCGCAGCGAAGGCTAACAAGCCATTTTCCTCAAAAAATTCGATCGTGGCTGGTCGCTCCCATTCGGCACCCCGCTCGTCGTAATTTGTGTAGATCCCTTGATCCCCCCAGAGATTCGATGGCGCGGTGATGACGGAAAGCACGGGCAAAGTGAAGCTTCGATTCACGAAATAGCTATGCGAAACAATTCGGCCAGGTTGGCAGCCCATCCGAAATACCCGAGCGCGAACCACTGTCGTTGTGCGGATGGTGATTGGATGCGAATAAATCGGGCTTGAAATCGTTGGCTCGGAGCAATCCAGTGTATAGCGAATCTCACCCCCAGGCGAACCAAGACTGAGCGTTAACTTGATCGAATCGGAATAGAACCCGCTGGCATGGGAGAAAATCGGTTCCTCCGCCTGGCAGGCAACTTGAGCCAACACGTGATTGAAATTTAGCATGATGAAGATAACAGCGATTGCGATTCGGTAAGTTTTAGATGCAGCGATCTCAATAGATGGGCGACTGCTATCGCCCCTATGCGATAGCATACACTTCTGAAGTGAGTAACATCCACGACTTCCTAATCTGGTCCAACATAGAGACAGGCCAAATTTGATCACCAATCCAAAAATTTTCCCTTGCAAATCAATCTTCATTGTGCTATATTCACTCCTTGAATTGCAATGCATTTGAGTAAGGTTCGGTGAATTGTCGAATTTTTGCAATCTTGCTGAAGAATAAGAGCATTCTTTTTCTAATTTTGCCAGAAGTATTTTTTGGTCATGATATCGATCACCGACAGCTTGGCGATATCCTCTTCATCTGAAAAGCATAAGAATAGCTGGGTTCTTATCATTGGAATGATTGCACAAAAAATATTCTTGCCTGAAGTTCGGCATCGTTTCTTCAATCAAATGTCACTCCCCAAAAAACAAGCTTGTAAAAAAACAAGTGTCCATGACTCCCTGAGCTCTGAAATCGGCATGGGAATTGTAAGTTATTCCCGAGAGCTCAGAAACGCTCCATCCACTTGGTGGTTTGGGTGTTGACCGATGACAGATCAGCGGATTTTGCTTGAATTCTAATGGCATAATTTTTCGATAAAAGCATTTTGCAAAAATTGTTCTATCTCAAAGCGCAATACTCAAAAATTTATCAGATCAGATGCGTTTTTAGGGGTGTGGAATTGCAAATATGCTGTGATCTTCAAAAATGAAATTCAGTTTTGGAACTGCCACTGACTTTTGAATCAGTTTACCAGGAAATACTATTATGGGACATGAATTGCGGAGATCAGCGGGATGAGAAGTCGTTTGTTCTGGAGATTTGCATGGCTTGTATTCATAGCGCATCTAATAACGGGTCAATTGTACAGTCAACAATGGTCCTTCATCGGTGTCGCCGATACGCACAGCGGGGATGGATTTCCAACGATGCTCCAATGGGCCTCGACCAATTTATCCGATCCTGCCCCGGCATTTCTTATTCACGCTGGCGATCAGGAACCGATGGATCGAACCGAACAGATAGTTACAAAATATTTCAATAAGCCGTTTTACCCCTCTACGGGAAATCATGACAAAGATGCAGATCGAAAGCATTTTTACGAGTCTTATTTTAAAAACCATCGGCTCCCCAATTTGGTCGACTCAAGTTACATCGCAGGGTATGGCCCTGAAGCATTATTCTATTCGTTCATCTACGAAAATTGCTATTTCATTGTGCTCGATCAATATTATCACGTCCCTTATCGCAATTATGGCCGCGTGATTGATCAACAATTGCAATGGCTGGAGGATCAACTGAAATATAATTCCTATCCGTTCGTGTTTGTTATTGGTCATGAGCCCGCTTATCCACAAAGCTGGCAGCGCAATTACGGCGATTGCCTCGATCGCAGCCCAGAGGATCGTGATAGATTTTGGGAAATCCTTGCTCAGTATCAGGTCACAGCTTACTTGTGCGGCCATACGCACTCGTATCTCAAGCAATATATTCAAAAAGTCTGGCAAATCAACCTGGCACAATGCGGGGAATATGACCATCACATGTCCATCGCGTATTTCATCGCCGATAACGATAGCATTCGACTCCAAATTTTTGGGTCTGATGGTCAACCGCGCGATGATTTTTGCCTCGCGCCTCGGAACGTCGCTCATCCAGTAGAACTGACGTTATTCTCATTTGAACTGATTGCAAATCAAGTAAAGCTGATCTGGGAGACAGCTTCGGAGCGCAATAATTATGGTTTCGAGATCGAACAAAGCTTGGATAAACTCACCTTCCATCCCATTGGCTTTATCCCAGGCAAAGGGACAACCCAGGTCGCTCAGCGTTATGAATTTCATGTTCACGACCTAGTCCCAGGGCGATATTATTATCGCCTCAAACAACTCGATCTGAGCGGCGGGTTTAGCTATTCGAAAATTTTAGAGGTCGCCATCAATCCGCTCACTCACTTTCAATTGCCTCAGAACTATCCCAATCCGTTCCACCGATCCACTACGATCGGCTATCATCTCGATCAGGATGGAGAAGTGGCATTGGAGATCTATAATTGCAGGGGCCAATTGGTGAACCGATTAATCGCCGGCAATCAGTCTTCTGGATTTTACGAGGTAAACTGGAATGGAACCACTGACCAAGGTAACGACCTCCCCAGCGGCATCTATTTCGGTCGCCTCTCCTTCCATCGCAAACAACTGACCTTCAAAATGCTATTGCATCGAAGATGAAGAAAATAATCGCTTGATTTTTTCTTTGCTATCAATTATATTTTTTATTGAATCGCCCCACCTGCTTTTGCGCTTGCACGAGTGATCTTGTGGCGGGTTCATTTTCCTGGAAACCTTAGGTTTCAGAAATGAAAGCCAGGCCCGATCGATCCGCAGGCCTGGTATTGCAAGGGCAACTTTGCAATTTGTTTTTTACCCGACATAGCTGCGGTAGCAGCGGAAAAATTGTAACCAATTTTGATTTCAGATATTTTAAACCTGATCAGCTATATCGTCGCGACAAGGCGATTGAGTGGTCAGGTTTTTTTATTCATGGCAGAAGCCCGTCTTTATTAAATGACTGACTGGTCGCTAACAGCGATCGGTCAGTCAGCGTTAGCAACCAATCAAATAATTAGATCATCACCTTTTGACGCAAAGGAGCTGTTATGAAAACCAATCTTTTCATTGGCTATTGGTTCATCGCTGTTGAGATTTATGGTATTTTTATGATCGCCTGTGAGAAATCGCCAATCAAGCCGACCCCAGAGCCAGCGAAAGACCCACGCCAGTATAGCTGGACCGTGGATACGCTGTCTTATCCTAGTAGTTTTCAAACATTGATGGGGAGAATCTGGGCGAGCTCACCTCAAAACGTCTATGTAGTGGGGCATTGTAATGATATTTTCGGTCAAATGTACCATTTTGATGGAAAAGTCTGGCTGCCCATTCCTTTCAAGTATTGGGGGCCTATAGGCTTGACCGATATTTATGGCTTTTCGTCAGATGATATTTGGGTTGTCGGACAACAATATCATCAAACTGGTCGCGATAGCCTGGGATATCCCATTTACTATTGGAGCAGTCGCATCATCCATTATAATGGCAGCACTTGGCAAAAAGTATTGGATGAAGGTGGTCAGACGCTCGTCTCGGTTTGGGGGATTTCGGCCAGCGATATCTAGGCAGGGGGCTTAAACGGAACGCTGTTTCATTATAATGGACAACAGTGGCTGCCAGATTCGGTTCCAGTTCATATTCCCAAAGATGCCGATCCATTTTGGCTTGTTAAAGATCTTGCTGGCAATTCACCCGAAAATATTTATTCGCTATTGACCGCGAGAAATGAACTGGGCCATGAATGGTATTATTTGCTTCATCATAATGGCACTGCCTGGTCAATAGTTGATAGCATGAAGTACAGCTATTTTTCGCGATTATGGATGAGCCCGTCGGGGACATTGTATGCGACCGGCAGCGGAGTAAAACGCCGCGATGGAGCAAGTTGGACTCCCCTGCTGCAACATGTCACCACGGTCGGTATTCATGGGACTTCGGATGACAATATTTTTGTAACCGGTCCAACAGGCGAAGTATTTCATTACAATGGAATTGATTGGCATCGCTATGAAAATCTCCAATTTGCCAATGTCGGTTTTTGGGACATCTGGACTAATGGACGGGAAGTTTTTATTGTGGGTTACGGAACCTTATTTGATAAAGACGTAAGTTTTATTTTGCATGGAAAATAACTATGATCTTTTGTTTTATCCCAATCGGTTCAATATCACCACCAATCTGTCATTTCAATTGATCAAAGATGTTAGCATTACTTTGAAGGTATTGAATATTCAAGGCGAGCTGGCCAATGAATGAATTGATGAAACACTTCCCAGCGGTTATTATCAATATGTCTGGGACGGAAAAGATGATAGTGGGCAACCGTTAGCCAGAGGCATCTACCTGGTTGCTCTGATGGCGAATTCGCCCCACGACTAGGATTCTCATTTCCTATGCTCGCGGCTGGTACTAATAAAATGAAGGCCAATTTTTCAGGTTTCTAAATCGATTCCAATAGGAAAAGTTATCATTCTGAGGATCCGCCCGGCAGTGGGCGGGCGGATCGTTCAGAATTATGAATTCCACTATCTTGAAGCAGTCGAATGCTACTTTAGCAACAGGAGCTTCCTAGTCGCTGAAAAATGCTCGGCCGATAACTGGTAAAAATATAATCCGGATGCCACGCTGTTGCCATAGTCATCCTTGCTGTCCCATTGCACCGCATAGCTCCCTGGTTGCATCTGCGATTGAATCAAGGTGCGAACGGATTTTCCGTTCATATTAAAGATTTTCAAGGTGACTTTCCCTGCGTGCGGCAAATCGAACCGAATTGTGGTCGTTGGGTTGAACGGATTGGGGTAATTCTGATACAAAACATATTGACTCGGTACCGTATTGTCTTTTGCTTCCAATACCTCAGTTACATCCAGCCCCTCAATGACCTGGACATCGTCAATAAACCATCCAGGTACTGGTGGCCCTTGATGGTCATCGGAAACCATACGAAATCGCAACCGAACATCCTTATTTCCTGGGCCACAATACGCTTTTAGAGATACGGTCTGCGCTGCCCAGACACCATAAAATCCGGATATTGGTTTTCCAACTGAGTTCCAGGACTTTCCACCATCATTGCTCACCTCGATGTAACCGAAATCGCGATTCGTCTCCAAAAAGATCCTCGTGTAGAATTTTAGTGCAGCGGTATTAGCGGTGGAGAGGTCGAATCCGGCAGCGGTGCTGATGCTAACATCCCGATTATTGGGATATGGCGATTGATTGGGGCTATCATTGATGGAATAAAGCCCAGAATATGGCCTAGCCATGTCCAGTCCCCATCCATCAGGAGAGACAGTCCAATAATCCAGCCCGGATTCAAAATCATCAACTCCCAACACGTACCAGTAACTTTGAGATCTTCCAAGATTAGGAGTGCTGGCTAAGTCTCGAGCTGAAAAATAATAGCGCACGGTATCACCATAGGCAAATCGGGCAGGCAAATAGCCCACGAACCGCTCGCCGCTGCTTTCCAGTTCCAATTTGCTGCTATCCGTGAGGGTTTTGGTTTGATAATGGACAAATACACTATTGGGATCCACAGCTATATTATCGCTCACCGCGACCGAGACGGCACGAGGCTGTTTTTCGGTGAATGTCGATTTGAGCGGCAAATGACTGAAGGTAGGGGCAATCACATCTGGTCCGATCTTGAAGCGGTACAGATCGCTTGGTGCCATCGATGGACTGGTCCAATCATAATATGAGTTCACGGCCTTCAGAAAATATTCGATTATCGCCTGTTGGCCAGGATTAGGGATTTGAGCCGAAAACATAAGATTATTATCGAGCGTCATTGGAATGATGTTGAAGGCGGCTTCGCCTTGCTTGCGCCAGTGCAACTCCATTCCAATCAAATCGCTGCTCGCCGCGCTGTTCGAAATGCGAGCTGTGACCGTTATCGGGTCTGTCAAATACTCGATGTCTTTGATCGGGGCATGGTCCACAAAATTGAGCCATTGCAGTACGCGGCGTAACACCTCGGTTCGGATGGGCGATAGCTGATCCGGTGGAGTATTTTCTTGAGAATCGATTGCCTCCAGCCCCATACCAAAGTACACTACTTTGTGATCGCCCTGATATTTGATACCGAATTTATGATTCGCCCCACCAGCATACTCGAATACTGGCGTTGCCCCGTCGGCTGGCTCGATCTCATCCGGATACTGGTTGTCCTCCGGCAGACCAGGTTGCCACGCCTTGAACTGCAAGCCATCCCCGATTGGGTCCCCGGTGATTCCGATAACCTGTTGCACAGGGCTATCATCGCTGTAATAAGTGGCATGAAGATATTTTCTATAAAAATCGCGTTGTTGATAACCAAAGCCACCTGGATCGTTGAAATCCCAGCCGATATCCTGACCACTGATAAACAAGTTGCCACCATTATCCAAAAGCCGGGCAATTGCTTGCTGGTCGTCCACATCGAGCGATGGGAAACACCAAGCAGTGAGCCAAATGACGATCGGGAAATTGATGATTGAGTTGACATCCAATTTGCCCAATTGATACCGATCCCAGACTGCGTAATTCACGTTCATCCGATCAAGGATATTGGTATAGAACTTTTCTGACAGCGGGAAGGTGATATCGTCGTCATCTGAATCGTCATCGACAATGAGGATCGGCAGTTTCCCAACTATAATCTTGAAAGTGGTATCGATCCAGCTATATCCCCCATCAGCTTGCCAGCCCAGTGACAGATCGACCATTTTGCCGCGGGCATTTTCGTTTATCTTGTAGGTGAACGAAATTGGGATCTGAATGATCGTATCGGATGGAAAATAGCCGAAATCGTAAACGCCATTAAGAATGGTCAAATCGGAATCGTGGCTGGTGATAAAAAATTTGACGTTGAAACCGGGGCTTACCGAATAGTTGCGATAAGTGAATTTGCCTTCTGCTTTGCCGGTCTCTCCCCGCTCGAACAAGTGATCGCCATTAGCATCGAGGATGGCCCCAGCCTGAAGCAATCTGATTTTCGGAGCCGCTTCGGGGGGGTTGGCTTCAGTCAAAGCGCGATAGGCATTCACCCGCCCCGTACCGAGCTTCCCGGCATATTGAGGGTTAATATCGTCGATATAATCAGCAGTCAGGACGAGTTGCCGCACGATCTGCGCTGGGCCCCAATCTGGATGCTGGGATTTGATCAGCGCGGCTATTCCTGCCGCAATCGGTGCGGAAAAGGAAGTGCCTTGCAGGGATGCATAGGTGTTGTTGAAATAAGTGCTCAAGATACCAGGCCGACCCCTGTTTAAATCCCCTCCTGGCGCAGCGAGTTTAACCCAAATCCCATAAGTGGAATAGCTGGTTTTTAGGTCTCGATCATCCACAGCGGAGGCAGTGACGATCCAGGGCTCCAGTTCCAAGGGATCAGCCTCTTCGTTGTTGGCATTGCCTGCACTTTTAGTAATGACCATGCCAGCTGCCTTGGCATATCGTGCAGCTTCCACCACCGTTTGATTTGAACCTGTGCTGATATTTGCGACCGAGGCCCCTTTGTCCGCTGCATAGCGCAGCGCCCTCGCCAACCAATCCATTCGGATATAACCCAATCCGTCCTTCGCACGCCAACCCACCCGAAGCGGCATTATTTTGCACCGCCACGTAATCGATGCGACCCCAATGGCATTATTGGTCGCTGCTGCCACGACCCCTGCCAGATGCGTCCCATGTCCATCGAAATCCATCGGGTTATTGTCCTCCACGTCTCCATCCTCTCCAGCAGCTACGTCACTAATCCCAGTCACCCAATCCCAACCTCTGATGTCGTCGACCTTGCCGTTGCCATCATTATCCAGGCCATCAAGCCGCTCGTTCGGATTCCGCCAGATATTCTCCGCTAGATCTGGATGATCCCAATCCACACCAGAATCCATAATCGCAATGATCACCGTTGAATCGCCTATCATCACATCCCACGCTTGGCTGGCTTTGATCTGAGGTAGGTGGGATTGCTGCGAGTATTGTGGATCATTGGGCGTTACCAGTTGTTCAATGGGGAAAATATGAACCGGTTCCGCATAGACGATACCTGGCTGCTGCCTTAATTTTCGACAGAGCGCCTCAATATCGGCCGATTCATCTACATAAAACCGATAAATCCCCGATAAATCATAGCCTCCTCGCTGCCGATTCAGCTTCCCACTATCCTCAAAAAGTGGCTCGGCACGCTTGGCCTGAACTGTTCGCAGCGCTTCGGTAAATGCATTGGTCGACCGGATTGACTCAGCGGTGTTCTCGAATTTAATCAACAGCATTCCAGGAGCATACTTCACACCATGTTTGGGGGAGATGTTGTTGCTCGCTGGTGCGTGATTCACCAAAAAAAAGCAAAACATTACCATCATCAATGAAAGAGATCTTCTCATGAAATCCTCCAAAATGATTTTTTCTGAATTGGGGGTAAATGTGTTAATTTAACGATCCTGAGAGTCACCAGTTCAGCTGTTCCCAACTTTTTTCATCAAAACTAAGAATAAAGATCATCCTTGGTTCAGGCGATGGTTGATGCTGAAATTTCTTGAATGTAGGGAGATGAAATTCAAATAACCAGGATCTTTGTCATTTTGTCAAGCGACTTTTCAAAAAAGCTTCGGGATCGAAGAAATATTCGTCCACTTCGGTCGCAGAGTAGCAGGTGAAGGTTTTCCTTTGGTGATATTCAGTGGCTTCTTCTGGCATTTGTTTCATAATTTCTAAATGAACGTGGTCAAATTCTCTGCCATAGATCTGCAATTCGGCCTGGGACATCAAATACCCAATCACTGTTTCGGTGTCCACAATATCGCCAATAGCCACTTGCTCATTGCTGACATGCACATAGACGCTCCAAACCTTGTTTCCATCAGGCAGAGTGTGTTCAATCATGATCCTTCTCTGAGGAAGCGGATCGTCGATGGCGATCACGATGCCTGTGGCAATCGCGTAAACAGGCTCGGCGGGATGTTGCGGATGGCTATTTTGCAGATCGACTCCAGTATGATAATGCAATTTCACTGGCCCGAATGGTGCCCGAAGCGCTTTAAAATGTGCATCTGGTTCGAAAGATAGTGTCGACCAGTCTTTTCGATCCGAAGTATTCAGCGGCAACTTCCAATCTGTCGCCAGCGGTTGACTACTTGATTTTATATCGGCAAAAATTAAATAGGCAATCAAGCAACAAGTAAATATGATCAAAAACGCTTTCAAGACATCAATTCCCGAATGATCTTACTAAAAATTTCCACTGATAATTTCTTCGGCCGTTTTCTTCAGCACTTTGAATGAGTCGAATTCGGCTTTCCAAACTCCGCTCTTTGGATCATCCAGATCCACTATGATGAACAGGATGGTTGAGACAGTCAACGTGGCCGATCCACATAAAATTCCAGCTAAGATGTCGCTGGTGATATTCAAACCAAAAAAGCCCAGTACCCAAACCAAAGATGCAAAAAATACCAGGAACTGAAGGGCTGTGGGCATCCGAACTTTCGCTCGGGCAATCCAATCGCCTCGGGTATCGAAGGCGTCGTTAATATGATAGATCAATTGGTTGGCGAATGGCAATGGGCATGGATCAGCAGTTTTTATCAGTTTCCCGATGGCGCGATGAATTTCATCCAATCGATCTGCTGCCTGCTGGCTTTCAAAGGCATCCGTTGTCTTGTGAGCCAAGATCATCTCGGCGTATTGCTGGGTCTTGATTGCAAGATCCCTCACCCCTTCCCTATCATTAAGAAAACGGGCAGTTTTTAACATCAATACGAGAGCATCCGCCTCGCGATCAATCTCATTATTCAATACCGAATTTTTCTGCCATACCTCCACTACCACCAAAGCCAATAACACTCCATACAGCACACCAAACCATTCGATAAAATTGCCGATGATAGGGGCATCAGCTTTGAAAATATCTTCATGTCTAGCCAATAAGAACAACAGGACAAACAAACATATCGCCAGGATCATTGCGGCCGCTGATACAAGATATCGTTTTCTGAAATATTTCATCACGATATCACCTCAAAATTATTTCGCGCTTTTTTCGAGCCCTTTTTGACCCTAAGATCGAGGCCAAATATTGGATAGCCCAATAGCCCAATACCAGCGTCGCCATGGCAATCGATAGCAATATGAAAAATTGATAAGCCGTTCTTTGCGTCTCTATATCCATTGAGCGCAATACAAATAGCAAGACCAGCACAATCAGAGTCAGCGCTGAAGATTTGTATATCGGCAGCATTTCCACTCCTTTGCTGATTTTTCAAATCCTTGAACACAGATCAATTTGATTTTTCCCAGAACTCTTTCTATCCAGACACTGACAACAAAATCGGTGCCATGGAGAATTCGAATCTCATGAAAATTATCGAAAAGCTCCCTGTTGCCATTAGAACTTGATCGATAAAACATTCTCTCTCTGCCTAATGAGCCATAGGACAAGTCCCATGATCAAGATAAATTCCAAACCTGCAATGACAGGATGAATTGAGAGATGGGGCATCAGGAAAAACAGGCGTTCGACCAGCACACCTGACATGATAATCAGAGCAAGAATCGCAACGATGGTAGCATTCGCTTTGATCTTGCGAGACAATAACGAAATGAATGGCACAAAAAATAAGGCACCCAAAACATACCGAGCCATTTGTTTGAGCACTGGAGAAGCCAATCGCCGAGTGGTGAAAGAGACTTCTTCGGGAATGTTACCGTACCAAATCGTAAGGAATTGGGCGAAGAACATCCCCACCCAAAACAGGCTGAACCCGAACAGAAATGTGGCCACATCGCGTTGCGTTTTTTTCAGCGAATGGGCTTCATTAGGGTCAACTTCTCGGGATAAAATGAAACAGATGATGGCCGCAGTAGCTAATCCTAAATAAGTGGCCTCGATGAAAAAGTAACCGCCAAATAAGGTACTGATCCAGGGATATTCCAGCGACATCACCCAATCAAAGCCTACTAAGGATTGCGAAATGACGAAACTCAGCACATAGAGCGCTGCCCAGAGGTTCTTCTTCGGATGTTCAGCCAGCGAGGCACCGGCAAATTTGCCCGCTAGGACAAAGGATGTGATCAGCAAAAAGAAGTTACGCAGGATGAACGACCATTCATTGAACCATAAGCCGCCCTTTTCTTCGGTCCAGTGGTAAATATGCATCTGGCGCCCCAAAAGAAGAAACAATATCGCGATCAACAAGATCATGGGATAGACCGAGAGCAAATGTTTCTTTAACGGGGCAATCCATTGCCCTTTAGCTAGGTCAGCGGCGGCCACTAAAGTCACGCAGCCTTGAACCAATGCCAGCCAAAACAGCAGCGGTACCAGAAGCGTTCCGTGGTTTTTAGCATCAAGACTCGTTTCCAATAAAAAGAAGATGACAAAGACAATGAGAAAAAGGATCACCGATGTCAGTGGTTTGAATTGCAGTTTGCTCATAATGCTCCCTCTTCTGGTATTTCAGTCAATTCATCGGTACTATTCGTTCAAACTGCTGGATGTGATGAATAAATTTGCTGGGCAGCTTTTTCAACTTTCGATTCCGATAATCATAGCCGGCCAGATCGGTGTAACCAGAGGCAATTTGTCTCTCATGATTTTCAGAAGCGACCATCAGGTATTCCATTCGAAATCTAATCGGAGTAATTTGAACAATTCGAACAAAGATGGTCAAGCGATCGCCCCAGAAAGCCTGAGCTTTTAAATCAATGTGGGCCTGGCTCATGATTAGACTGGTGTCATCGCCAACATCCATCTCGGAGCAGCCGAACTGCTTCAAATAGCGAAGCCGCGCCTCGTGAAACAGTGTCAAATAGCGGTCATTGCCCATGTGCCCGCCATAATTGATGTCGCTGATCCGAACTTCAAGATCAATTGAAAAATTGAAATCATTCGCCATTAAAAGTCAAATGGTTTAATTGTTCAAAATGTATAATGTGGAATGCTAATTTCGTTCTCTATGTGATATTTCTTGACTATCGGTTCAATTGCCAGAATTAATCAACATAATCAATAAAAGGTTGACAACTTAACTCCCTATGAATAGAATTAATTCGCTGACATTCAATTCATTCAAAGTCAAAATTGACATGAATGAGCACCCTCCACCAAAACTTTCCCGCTAATCAGAACCGTTCATCAAGCTTGTTCAATTCATTATTCAGAACAAAATTCAGCCTTGTATTTCATTGCTGTTTTGCTTGGTTTAGATATAATATTCTGTCCTCCCTTTAGCGATGTTGAGCAGACTAAAACTCTCCCATCACTGTGAAGCTGTAATTCCGAATTTCACCCAGCGTGCGTTCGATCTGGGTGTAATAATAATCAAGGGCGTTGTTGATCGCGAATTGAAGGTCCAATTTGTTATAGTGATAGATCAATCGGAAATTCCAGACTTTCTGGGGCACGCGCTCGTCGTACTGGAACAATTTCACTGCCTCGATCCGACTGGCGTAGCGATAATCGGCATGAAATTCCCAGTGGCCCAGCGAGACGGAAGGGTTCAGATATGCGATGACTCGAGGGCGATAGGTCAAGGTTGCCCCTGTGGTCAAATCTTTTGGATCAATAACAGTGGCTGAAGCTTGAAGTCGCAGTCGATCATGCCACCAATGCCCGGAGGTCGCCATTTCAACGCCTTGGATTCGCGCTTGCAACAGGTTTTTGAACTTCACAGCGACCCGAATATCCTTGGCAAATTGAATTTCACTTTGGCGGAGGTCGATTTCGATCAGATTGTCGAAATCGTTGCGAAAGGCGCCAAGCTCGATATACCAGTTTGGGGTGACATATTGGCGATAGCCGAGATCGTATGACCAAGAGGTTTCGGCCTTGAGCTCGGGGTTTGCCTCGATCATGACACTGCGATTTTCGAAATCAAGATAGCGTTCGGCGATGGTGGCAGCGCGAAATCCGCTCCCTGCGGAAGCCCGCAATATCGTGCTCTCAAACGGCTTATAATTGACACCAAACCGGGGGCTGAGCAAGTCTTGGGACAATCCACCGATCAGCTTGTAACGATCATAGCGCAACCCAGGCGTGACTCGGAAATTGGGTCGAAATCGGTATTCGATCTGGCTGTACAGGCCAATGGTATAACCTTGATGGTCCCCAAAATACTTGGTGCTACCGGTATCCCACTTGAACTCGCAGCCATAGGTCACTTCCGTTTTCGATGACGGCATCAAAAGTCCCTGAACCTCACCCCCGAAGCCGCGCGCTGGGTTGAAATCTGCCGACCGAACGAATTGATTGCCCATCAGCGTCATTAAATAGGACAACCGAAATTTAAGCGCAGCTCTGGTGGACAAAATCCAATTATAGTTGGTATAAAAATTGGCCATTTTAATTTCGCCGCGGCTATTTCGGTTGGCAGGCCGCACCTGAAATGGCTTTTGGGGATCATCCCAGCCGACAAAGATACCACCAGCATTGTAATTATAAGCGGTGTAAAGCGTCCAGCTCGATCCATCTTTGAAATGATAGACCAGCTTCCCAGTAGCGTTGAACCGCTTGAAATCATCCATCTCTGTATAGCCAGTAGAGACATGACGCCCCAAAGAAAATCGGAACCCCAGCGGGCCAATTTTTCGGCTGTGGCTGATATCGACGCGGCCGTAGCCCTGAGGCGCTTTGGTCCAGCGCCATTCCTCGTAGCGCGGTTCATCGTATTCCCCAGCCAAAATCCGAACCAACGTCTTGCCTTGTTCGGTCGGCGCTTTGGAAATTATATTGATCACTCCCCCCAGGGCGGCCGTCCCCCACAGGGCTGACCCAGCTCCTTTCACGACTTCAATCTGCTCAATATCTAACACTGGCAACAGATCCCAATTAAATTCCCCCGTATCGCTGGCCATGACTGGAACGCCGTCCAATAGCAGCAGGGTTCGATTGGCCGCACCGATCGTAAAGCCAGTAGACCCGCGGATATTGACCTGTTCGCGAATGAAGTTGACCCCGGGCACAGCCTCCAACACCTGATCAACGCGCAACGCATTCCGTGTTCGTATTTCTGGGGCCGAGACCACGGAAATACTGTTCGCCGTCAGATCTAACTCCTTCTGCGCCTTATTGGCTGTCACAACCAGGGGATCGAAATTAATCGGGATTTCCTCTAACTGAAATTCGATTCTTGTCTCTTGATGCGGCAGCACGGCTACATCCGTGATCCGAGCAGCTCGATGCCCAATCATGGTCGCTCTCACCACATAACGGCCTATTGGCACATTCCGGATAATGAAATTTCCGTGAATATCGGTGCTCGCCCCCAACACGGTCCCTTCGATCTGAACATTGACTCCGGGCAATTTATTCCCAGAATTCGCTTCCGTCACTACACCGACAATCTTGCCTCTTTCGACCGCTAATGATCGCGAACCCAAACAAATTAGCACAACGAAAAACAAAGCAATCTTTTGCGTCAATCTGATCCACATAGATTTTCGATTTTTAAGGTTTCGGAAATTGAATTTTATTGAAATCGACATAGATGTCAATTTGCTCTGCTATACTACCAGATCTGACTTCGACCCGTCCCGGCTGTCCTGGATTTTGCGGCGATTCGTAAAATCCGAGTTCCACCAGATCGGTCAATTTTTGAATGCTTTTGCCAACCCAGTAGATCACCACGTAATTGTATATCCCCCCATTCACCTTGAGGCGATAAGAGGAAGATTCCACCCCGATGGGCTGGCCGTAATCTACATTCTCAAACATGAGATATTGAAATTCACTCGCTGGCTTTTTCGGATAAATGGCCAATAACACCAATTGCGTATCCTCTGGCCAAGTGCCTGCATAATAGATGTTACCGGAGATGGTGGCATCTTTCGAAACCGCTTCCCAATTGGCATAAATATTCACGTTCTCGGCCACTGGATGTTCTTTGGTGATGACCACTGAATCCGGAAAAATCGATTGAAAACCACCTGTGTAAAATCCGAGTAAACCTGTTAGACTCCAATCCTGGCCCTTCTCTTTCCAGAGCACACCGATGAGCTGATAGGTGGTGCGCGATACCTGAATATCATACTCGATTTCGTTGCCGCGCTGATAATCCAGCGGGCCAGATTGCCCCAGGTAAAGGAAATTTTGAGGGTCTTTGGGCGGAAATTCTTTCAGAGCAAACACCTCGACTCGATCCGTATTGGCAGGGGGCTCTCCTTTTAAGAAAATCACCTTCCCCTTTATCGCATATCGAATCGGATATAGACCATGATCAATTTCGCATCCAAGCCAGAGCAACAGCACTATTGTGAACAGCCCAATTACAATATTTGTTCTTTTCATAATTTGAAATCTTATTTAATCAATAGCATTTTTATCCGCGAAAACGAACCCTGGGTGGCTGCCTGGCAGAAATAGATTCCAGAGGGGAGCGGCGTTCCATTGCGATCCTTACCGTGCCAAAGAAATTCATGTCGTCCCGAAGGAAGCAGCTCATCGACCAGCGTATCTACCAGCCTCCCCATCGCGTCGAAAATTTGTAACTTGATTTTGGTTGGGCGAGACAGATTGACGAGGATGGCGGTGGAGGCATTGAACGGATTTGGATAATTTTGCGGCAAGAAGAACTGATCTGGACTGAAAAGATTCAATTGGGAAATTTTTGTTGAGACGCCAAATGTATCAAGTTTCGCAGTGATCTCCACCGGAAAATTTAACTGAGCGCACAACAAAGATGCTTCATCTGGGCCAAAGTTCGGCGGGAGAAAGAAATTGTAATAGACCACATCCAACGTCGATTCCGCCGCTGCGTATTGCTCGATATGTTTCTGCAAAGAAAAACCATTATCCCCAAACGATAAACTGTCACCAGTATCCACTTTTAACCCAGGATCCGCTGTTTTTCCATCGCTATTATCATAGTAATAAAGCTCAATCTGATCTCCAAGAGGAGGGACGTAAAAGATGTTTAACATGGTGCCAGGATCGCCTGTGCCCATTGCCCAGTTCAGCATATCAGGGGTGCAAGCATGGTCGATCGCATCAGGCATTGCATCGATGATTGCTCCTGATCGGTTTGTCTCGCTATAAAATTTCATTCCTGTGCTATTGCGGTTAAAATCCCACGAAATCCGGAGCAAATCGACCTTTGCCCCAACATCGACAGCATCATCAATAGGGATTTCGACCAGTTTGAACGAACCATTCCAGGGATAGAAGAACGATGTCTGCGTGAATTTTTCATCAAAGTGCATTTGTTTCCAGTAAAACCGTCCATAAAGGTTGCGAATCACCCGCACCGGACCCACTTTGGCGTATGCGTATTGCATTTCTACATAATCTTCATGCAAAAACACGGGGACCACCAGAAGCCATCCCAATACCCGTATTTTAAGACGGTCGAAAATATCAGTATTGCTGCCCGATTTGATCAACACATCAGCCAACTGGCCGGTACGATTGAAGCCGACCTCGTAATTCAGTGAGTGGACACGATCTGAAGCCGCATCGTAGCGCATTTGATAAGGCTCGGGGATTGGCCCAGGGATCGTTGGCAGAAAATACAAATAAGCAAATCCATGCTTGCCATCCAATGGATCACAAAAGCGGAGTTCATAGCGCAACGTATCAGCTCCGACAAGCCACGACAGCGCTGACGCTTGATCGCCCAAATCTTTTAAAAGAAAAACCAATTCATCATCTTCATCAAGCCGACCAAATGAATCATCGGGCTTAAAATACATGGAATCCTGGTCTTTCGGATTTACTTCATCAAATTGAAACGGCATCATCTCCCATTTGTCGCTGCTGGATTGATAACGAAACAAGTAGAGATGGCTAATTTCAAAATTCAAGAAATGCGGTAGCGCCTCGCCCTTGATGACGACAGGCTCGTATGGCCGATCGAGTTGCGCAAAACTGGCTGTGACGCTCAGCACCCAGAGTATGATTAAAAAAATTATTGTTCTCATAACCCACCTCTCGATTGAAAAATTGCATCCCCGAAGAGAGTAGCAGGAACCAAAATTTGGCCTTCATTGAAGAACCCCCCTGCCGCTTCAACTGGTGGGAGAGCAATCGAATTTTCGCCGATTTCGAAAATAAATGATAGGTATTTCTGACAAGCCGTGTTATGGTGATCCAAACGGAACGACCGATAAGCGTGACGGCTCGAAAATTTAAAATCAAGAAATAATCTAATCAAATCCATTTAAAAAAGCAATGATTATTTTTATTAGGGAAAAATTGCAAGGATGGAAACTAGAATCGCAAGCGAACTGGATCGGTTTCGTTCCATTGTCAACATTATTTAATTGGCCAGTTGAACCCAAACTACCAGCACATTCATTCTACTGCTCATGCCCTTAAATATTCTAAATGAAACGAATTGGATCGCATGAATTCAAAGCAAGATGGAATTTGGATGGCATCATCAAAAATTGAAGATTCAATTGAGGTTCAAATTTCAAAAATGGGTTCAAAAAAAGCAAAATTCTCCTCTGGAGAAAGGTTTATTTAGAGCCTAAGTCAGGACTCAAATGATCGTACCCCCGCTTTTTTATTTGTTCCTTAAGCACGCGATAATCGCACACTTTCTGAAATCCATACGAAATTCTGGTCAGTCATCAGCGATCTTCGGCTGCGAATTTGCATTTATTTTGGCACAATTTTCCCGATCCTCCTGATTCCGAATGAATGACCAGCAATTATTGAACACTGACAACGCATTCTTATTTAGTTTAATCGTCATATTTTTTCGGTGGATTATATTCCTGATCATCTGTTTTCGGCTTTTGATCGTCTTTGTTTTGATCGATCAAGATATCTTTTACCTCATTGATCGAGAAACCGATATTCGCCTTTCGCAAAACATCGATGATGGTTTCGAAGATGGCCTTGTTGTCGTCCATGATGTGTCACCCCAGTTGTTATTGCATGATGCAGATTCGAATAAAGCCATTTATTAATCCAAATTGCCCAATTTTTTCAAATGAAAATTCATTGCAATTGTGAAATGCATTTCTCACCAATGCGTTTTTCGCTTGAATCAGCCTATTCAGATTTTATGATAAGTCGCATTGGCTTACAAATTTGCACTAATACATATCTGCAAGGCAGTCAGCTTGCTTAAAAATTTTATCTCACGATTGATTTTTTTTTAATGGCTCGAACAAAGGCTTTGACTTTTGCTTGGGTTTTTATTATATTGCTCCGTTAAAATTGAAACTAATCCGATCACGTTTTTGACGAAAATAATTTCATCTTGGTAAGTAGGTCCTCATAATAGCTAATGAATTTCATGGAGCCACCATGCGAATTATCAATCACATCCCTCTAATTATTATGGTTCTGTTTCTTATTGGAGTCTCTTGTCAGCAATCGGCTGACAAAAAATTAGCACAGTTCAATGATCAATTTTTTGCAAAGCACGTTCCAGAATTTCCTCAGGCACGATTGATGACGAAAGCGGACATTCCTGAACATTCGCGGAAATTTTTTGATGAGGCAGATGCAAAATTGCAAATGTTGCTGGATTTGAATAATAACAATGTACCAGAGTATATCATTTGTGGAGTGTCGCGGACCATGTTGGAGCGTGGAGAAAAAGCGCCGTACTTCGTCGCGATCTTCGAGAACACCGAACAAGGGATCGAGCGACGTTATTTGCAGAAACTTTTTGTTCCCCCAGTCGCGCTGCGCCCCTCAAAAAATCCAAATCGGAATGGTGTGTTGATCCTATTTTCGTTTTATAGCGACTACTCGGCTGAGATCTACTTCGAGAATGGGGAATATCAACTCGAGAAACTTTTTTGATGCGATGAATAAATTGTTGCGGAGTAATTATCGGCAAGGAAAGACAACGCTGGTGGTAAAAATTGTTAGCTGAGCCGAAGGCAAATTGAGCATCGTCCTCGCCCTTTTCGTTGATGCTTGGCTCAATCATATTGCTTGAGATTGTTGCCGTGTTCGTCGATCCACTTTTCCACTACGGCGGCTAACTTTTGCACCAATTTATATCCACTGCCATGAATTGGCCGGAATTGCTCTGCCAATTCGTTGTACCCTTTGCGATCCAGCCAAATCGAAAAAAAATCGTTATCGGAAAAATACTGGATCTTCTCTGGACTAACAGTTCGAAGCGTATGAAGCAAATCATTCAATGTGAAAATCTTGATATCATCGATGAGCAAGGGGGTAAAGTGCATGCGAATGATCTCTCGCCGGATGTAGCGCTGAAGGATCGAGACCAATCGCTGGCCTCGATCGCGTTTGGGACGCAGTTTATCGCCTAACTCACGGAAACCATGCATATAGAGCCAGGTAGAAAAGAAATCTTTCTCCCCATATACCTCCAAAAGGTCCCTTAATTGATTATCGGTTTCCGCCATAACAAGTACCTGGTACAATTGATGGATATTTTTCACCCGAAAATAAATCGAGCGTTGCTCATTTTGGATGACAAAATCTCCCATGCCGGTGTAATCGTGGATATATTGCTTTAAAATGTCCAAACTTCCAATATCTCCCTTGGGCATGATCAGGGCGTAATTCCTCAACTCTTCTCCCTCCTGAGCTTTAGAAGCGATAATGATTGGGATGCGAGGATAATAACGCTTAAGCAACTGGCAGAGATTGCGACCCGCTTCCGCATTGAGATCATCTCCTTTAGGAAAGAAAAAATCCGAGATGACACACACCACATCATCCCCATGCCCATGAAGATGATAATTGGTGCCGACAATCTCAGCTTCATGCTCCACACCGAATAAAAATTTCAGTGTTTCCTCGTAGGTCCGGGTCAACATCACATCGGCGCGCTGGCCAATGATTTCGTAAAGAACTGGCAGAAACTGGGAAAACCAACGCGGCTCGTCGTCGACAATCAGGAAAATAAACCGCCGCTCTTTAGAATATCTTTCGATGTTCAATTTGTCTTCAGCGCATCGCACAATCGCTGGCAATATGGTTGCTGGCCTTAAATCGGTTTGATTGTAAGCGAACACGAGATCGGCTCGTGCACAATAGGGAAATTTGTCTTGGGCAACTGAGGGTGGGGAACAATGGAGCGTCGTGTTGGCCGTTGCCAGCACCAGGACTCGGTCGTCTCTGGTGCGCCTGATCCGATCCGTATTCACAAGATTCATCCCCACATCATCGAAGATCAAAACGGAGGGGGAATCGGACTGGAAATTTGATGCGGAGATCGGATCGCGCAGCCAGACCACTTTGACCCAAGGCATGGTCTCCTGAAGTTGAAGCCCAGCGTTGCGAAGCTGTTCATCCGCTGAAAAAATTGCTGCTTGGTGGATCTTGACTGGATTAATGATCCGAGGGACGAATTCGAACTCCCGCATCCGATTGGGGTTGATTTTAAATTGCAATGCCGTCATCAGCCTCGCTCACCGTGATGATGAATGCTCATGAGACATTAAATCTACTATTTTTGGCTTCAAATAGATTCTCGAAAGTTAGGAGTCATGAATCATGCCATCGAGATGTAAAGATTCTCTGAATCGATCATCAATTACCGGTCATCCTCCTGAACCAGAACCCGCAAGAATGACGCAGCGCTGGTTCATCGAATCCGCATAGAGTGTCACCGGCGTCGGGAATTCCAGTTGATAAATTGGCGTACCGTCTTCGGGACCTGCAAAAAACCAGGGATCAATATAATCCTGGGTTGGAGCGATGAAGCCGTAGATGATATTATTGGCGACCAAATTGGTGAGAAAATGTGTCCCCTGCGTGCCATACATCCGCGTCTGCAGCCGACGCTGTTGTTCATCATGGCCGCCATGAAGCATATAGAGAAAATGGCTCCCATAGATCCCCCCGGTCAAATCATCAGCTTCAGGAAGCGGCTCAGACCGACCCGCAACGTCCACGCCATACTCGAACAACCCCACAGCGCCATCGACATCGCTGTACTCCACTTGAATCCCCCATTGTCGATTTTTAGTGCCCAAGCGCCCGGGAGCAATGATGATGTATCGAGCTTGTTCGGCTTTCAGCTTCCGGTTCAGTTCGTGCATCTCGCGACGGACACGGTCATGTTGTTCGATGGAATAGAGAAATGGAGAGACGACCACCGCATACTGAATTTCAGGGATAATGCCATGGCCTTGCAAATTGCTAATTGATAGATAGCAATTTTCCGTACCGTTCGGGATTTCAATGGTCTCAAATTTCATCGCTGGGAGCTGAGTCAATTGAACGACATGAAACTGCCCAGCCAACTGACCCCCATCGGCTTTCATGATGTTGAACACAAACTCGATCTGAAAATGGGAAGCAATTCGCCTGGCGATGGTCTCCATAATTTCAATCAGGCCCTGGCGAAAATCAAAGCGATCCTGTTGGATCAGCGCCTCCAGGGTGACGTAGTTTTTCTCCATCCCTAAAAACTGACAGTAATCACTTCGGGCGAAACGGACATGCAGTTTCTTCATGGTCTCCAACTCTTCGCCGCGCAGACCTTTGTTTTTGGTCAAATCAATCGCATAGAAAAAACTCTGCCCCGGCCCCAACAACTGGAGTGGGATGGGATTTCTAATGGTAACCATAGAGATCACTGGGAAATCGTCCAGCACTGTGGCATAACCATGACCCAATGCAATCCGAGCGAATCCCTCTTGAGGGTCTTGGGATTTTAATGCATAAGGGAAAAAGGAATTGGCCACGCCCGAAACAAGCGGATAATAAATCTCCCCTGCATCAGACTGATCATAGATCCCTGGGATTGGGTTGATTACAACGGCCATTTTTTCGCCGCTGTCTTCCGGCTGCTTATCGATAAAATCTTTATAGATGAAACCTATCGCTTGAACCAGTTGCTCGAATCGAACCGAAAAATCAGGGTGATTATTGGGCAGCATGAACGAGGCGTTTTCCCCGGCATGGACCGAACCAGGGCTTCCCGGCGTCACCCATGCTTCATTGGTCGCTGATGAACGCACGCTGATCGGCATGGTGCCCATGGCTTCCAAGATGCTTCGGATCGGTGCAAGCTCCTCCGCATCGAATTTACCACCCCGATCCATGTAGCGATCATAAAAGGTGGTAGTTAGAATCCGCGTGCTCAATTTATGGGCTCGGGCGATGTTGCACTCGTTGATCTTCACCAGCCCTTGGCCCTTGCCACCCAAAAGGCCATTGCCATAGATTTTCACATCCCCAACTTTTTCGACAATCGAAACGCTCATATGTATTTAGGAAATAGATGAACTTAATCCAATACACAACCCAATTGTTTGGCAACTTCCCTGGCAAATTTAGTTTTAAAGAACCTCAATGTAACTGGGTTCATTACACAGAGAACAAATTGTAATTGTGACCATCTCTCTTAAGATGCAGGGTTCAATTCATCCAAAAGCTAACAATGATTCGGAAATCTGCCCGTTAATCCATGGGTCATAGTGTCATTTTCTATTTTGCTGAATGCCATATATCAAATTTAAAAGGATATCCCAAAATATCAAGCAAATTTTTAAGCATAGAAGATGAATTGCCGATTCTGGCACCCGATCGATTGGTATGAATTCTTGCTGACCATCGATCGTCAGTAGGCAACTGATCCTAAAATTGAATGAAAAAGCCCCATCCCAGGAGATAGGGCTTTTCATCTTCTGCTCATTGTGTGAAGTCAACTGGTCTAGCTTTCTAAAATTCTCTCAGCCTCTTCTTTGTCGACATCCATCACATAGGTAATGCCACTGATTTCCGCAACTTCTTTGGTCAAAGATGCGATGTCACTTCGCTCGATATGATCCAGGGTGAATTTGCGGTTGCCGGTCATCAATTGGCGCAAGCCCTGAGCTAATCGTTCGAAATAAGTATAAAGCCCCAACGCGCCGGTCGGTACCTCTTTAAATGTATCGGCACCAAGTTCATGTTTGAGATCAACCGCAGTGACGAAGATCTCTTCCACGGTTGATCCGAAACGCTCGACGTACACTGGGATCATGCCCTCGTTAATGGCGCGACCAATGGTTTTGCCGACCATAGCTGCCGCTAAAGGCCCGCGCGCCATGCCCACCAATTTGAAATAGGGAGCTCCAAGCGCCAACGCTTTATAAATTTGATCCTCAAAAGTAATGCCACTGGCGACCGCGATGGCAGGAACATATTCACCCTTTTTCGCCAATCGATCCACATATTGATACAGCAACGAATGCAGCTCCACTGCTGGGATACCCCACTCGTTCATCATCCGCCACGGGCTCATGCCAGTTCCGCCACCTGCAGCATCCACCGTTAGCAGATCGATTCTGGCCTTTGAAGCAAATTTGACTGCACGAGCTAAGTCAGCCGGCCGATAGGCGCCAGTTTTCAGGAATACATATTTAGCCCCCACATCGCGAAGCTCTTGGACGCGCTGTAAAAAGCCCTCTTCGGTGACCATTCCCACGCGGGAGTGTCGCTCAAATTCCTTGAAAGCCCCTGCCTCAAACGCCCTGATCACTTTTTCATCCAATGGATCTGGCAATACGATATAGCCGCGTTTTCTCAACAGTTGGGCTTTGGCTAAATTTTTGATTTTCACCTCACCGCCAATATCCTTGGCGCCCTGTCCCCATTTCAATTCCACTGCCTCGACGCCCAATTCTCGAATGCCGTATTCCTGAGCCCCTAATCGAGTGTCCTCCACATTGGCTTGCAAAACAATGACTCCATAGCCATCCCGCTGCCATTTTTGATACAATTTCACCCGGCGCTCCAACTCTGGCGATCGCTTCACCTTGCCATTTACGATTTCTGCATCCACATCCATGCCGACGACATTTTCCCCAATGGTCAATCCTGTGCCTGCCAGCGCTGCACCAATCGCTAATCCATCCCAATTATTATGGGCAACGTTGGTAGAGCCCAGCCCAGGAATGATGATCGGGAGCTTAAATTTTAAGCCATTGATGTGCCGTTCTAAGTTCACATTGGGGAATATGGCTTTATCGCTATCCGCCTCGATACCATGAGCACCAACGATTGTTCCTAATATGGTGAAATGGGAATAATCGACTGGGTAATCCTTCTCCGAAGCCGTGGTGATGATGCCGAATGGCTGGGGGTAGATCACTTCATGTCCCCGATAGGCCGATTTGCCAATTTCGCACATGCCAATACAGCCATCCACGCAGGTAACGCACATGCCGCTTGGCGGCACAATGGAATCTTCCGTTCTATTTTTGGTCAATGTTGCCGCAGATCGATTAATTTTGGTTAACGATGGCATCGCAACTCTCCTTAATTGTTTATTCTATTCTCGAAACCCATTTCTCATCGAAATTTTTATCCAAAACCACCTGCTTTTATGTCGATAACACTCCGGGATCTTCATTTTGAGGCATGCTTATTTCTACCGATTGATTCCTGATTACTGGTACCTGATTACTGATCACTGATTACTGATCACTGATCACTGATTACTGATTACTGATTACTGATCACTGATTACTGATCACTGATCCCCGATCACTAACCGCCGTTTATCAGCCACTGATCCGCAACCCGAGCTCATCGGACCAAGACTTCCTTCACTTTTTTCGGCACTCGTCTCGACTCCTTTTCACATGCCACGCAGGGATCCAAATAGCACATCTGATCATCAAAATAGTTGACGCAGGGCGGTTCCAAATTCGCACAAGCGTTACAGATCGCCCCAGTTTCTCTGGCGTTCGGTCCGATGCACCGGGTCTGGCAAGCTGGACAAACATAGATACAGCCACCACATAAACGACATTCTTCGGATCTTATATCAAAAGGTGTGGTGATATGCCGTTCGGTGCCTCTGCCTACAAAACCGATCGCCTTCCCTTTCATTTGCTCGGCACACATTCGAACACAGAGGCCGCAGTTGATGCAATCGTTGTATTCCTGTTTAAAGCGAACTTGATGAACGCCATGTTTCGAGGCTAAATCTTGAATCACTTTGGATGTCGGGCAGGCGGCCAAGTGCAACTCGATGATCATCTTTCTGGCTTTCAAGACCCGCTCAGAATGAGTATAGACTTTTAATCCTTCTGTGGCTGGATAGGTGCATGAAGCGACCAATTTGGTGTTCGGTCGCTCTCCAATCTCGACCACGCATAACCGACAAGCACCGTAAGGGCTCAGACCATCATGATAGCAGAGTGTGGGGATGTGGATACCCAAAAACCGCGCGCTCTCCAATAATGTCGTCCCTGGGTCAACCTCCACATCGATACTGTTAATCTTGAGATGGACCATAAGATTGCTTCCTTTTCACATTTATATATATTGCCTCAATATTTCGATTAGTGAGCTGTTTAATTTGACTCAAACGAAAACTGCGAGGGAAGCATCCGCCAAATGACGAGGAAGCTGATTTAGGTAACATTGTCCAATGCCTGCTTTGACCAAAAAATTCTGACTTTCATGAATCTATCAAACCATATCATTGCTCAATTAGAAAATCTTAGCTCTTCCTCGATCCAATTTAAATTTAGAATGGATGAATTCCTGTTTCAATCGCAATGGAAAAGGCTCGAAGCTGAATGCGATCAACTCCGTTATCTTTGTTGCGTCAAATAAACTTCCATATCGCAGCGGAGACAGCGACTGGCCTCTTTCATAGCCATTTCTGGGGTATAAACTTGTTCGACCTCGTCAAAGCCCTTGATCCGCATTTCCAATGGAATTCTCTGTGGCTTGATGAGATGAAGATCCACGGGCTCGGCATCGGGATCAAAGGGGACATCGGCTGGTTTATGGACCCGCCAGGGATAAATCTTTCCCTCATCTCCAGAAAGGAAACGATCGATCGATTCAGCGATCCGCTGACCAGCTCCCACCGCTTTGATCACGGTGGCGGGTCCTGTCGTCACATCCCCACCAGCGAACACGTTGGGAATACTGGTCTGGCCATCTTTATTCACTTTGATCGTTCCATCCTCCCAGGTTTCGACATCGAGCCCAGCGAATAACTCTTTCACATCAGCAAACTCACCGATGGCCGGGATGACGACGTCGACCTCGAAAGTGAACTCCGAGCCCTTCCTTGGCACGGGCTTCCGGCGACCATCCTTTCCAAAGATATCTAGGTCCATTCGAATACATTGGAGCGCTTTTACCTTACCGTTTTCACCGATGATCCGCACAGGTGCCGTTAGCGTCTCTAATTTAATTCCCTCCTCAAGGCTATCTTCGATCTCATCGCGAAACGCTGGCATCTCATCACGGGTTCTTCGGTAAATGATGGTGACTTCTTTTGCACCGAGCCGCACACATGTGCGAGCCGAATCAACAGCAGTATTTCCACCGCCAATGATGGCGACTCGTTTGTCTTTCACAAAAGTAGGTTTTCCAAGCTTCACATCGCGCAGAAAATCTACCCCTTGAAAAACACCTAACAGATCTTCTCCCTCGATCCCCAACGAACGATCACCATACATGCCCACCGCCACAAAAAATGCAGCGTAACCATCTTCCATCAATTTTTTAAACGGAATATCGACCCCGATCTTTGTATTCAATTTGATCTCTACTCCCAGGTCCTGGATGGCCTGGATCTCACGCTGAAGCACGTCTTTGGGCAGACGGCTGGCAGGAATGGTTTCAGCCAACATTCCACCGGCCACCTCATGCGCTTCGAACACTGTCACAGGATAACCAAGCCGAGCTAAGAAATATGCGGCACTTAATCCAGCGGGACCACCTCCGATCACGGCAATCCGGTGTGGCTGCTTGGTCGCTGCTACTGGGATCTTCGGGATCGTCTTGGCATATTGATAAATATAATCCCCAGCGAACCGTTTCAGCGCGCGGATCGCCACCGTTTCATCGATCTGGTTGCGACGACATTTGAATTGGCAAGGATGATCACAAACTCTCCCGCAAACCGAGACGAATGGATTCGTATTTAATATTTCGAGATAAGCGTCTTCATACCGGCCAGCAGCGATGTAGGCGATATAAGCAGGAGCATTGGTCCCAGCAGGGCAGACATTTTGACAGGGTGAAATGTAGAGCGAGCGACAGACGCTGGCAGAACAATGTTTATCAACGATATGTTCGATATATTCATTTCGAAAGTAGCGCAACGTGCTGAGCACTGGATTGGCGGCGGTCTGACCCAAACCGCATTGAGTTGTATCTTTCACCACTTGGGCTAGCTCCTCAAGCAACGCCAATTTCTCCATCGTGCCTTTGCCCTCGGTGATATCGGTGACGATCTCGAGCATCCGTTGAATCCCCCAGCGACAGGTGGAACATTTGCCGCAGGATTCATCCTGCAAAAAGGTGAGAAAATATCTTGCCACATCCACCATGCAGGTGTCTTCATCCATCACCACCATGCCACCAGAGCCCATAATTGATCCAGCTTCGGCTAATTTTTCATAATCAACGGGAAGATTCAGAAGCTCAATGGGCAAGCAACCACCAGATGGACCACCGGTTTGCACCGCCTTGAACTTTTTGTTGTTGGGAATGCCACCCCCGATGTTAAAAATGATATCGCCCAGCGGAATTCCCATAGGCACTTCAACAAGCCCCGTGTTTTTGATCTTGCCGACCAGAGAAAAGATCTTGGTCCCTTTGCTCTTTTCCGTACCAAGGCTCGCGAACCATTGGGCGCCGCGATTAATGATGTGCGGCACATTGGCCCAGGTCTCAACATTATTGATGTTAGTCGGCTTGCCCCATAATCCACGCTGGATTGGGAATGGGGGTCGCTGCCGCGGCTCTCCCACTCGGCCTTCGATAGAGGCGATCAACGCCGTTTCCTCA
This sequence comes from candidate division KSB1 bacterium, assembly GCA_034506395.1. Taxonomy (NCBI): domain Bacteria; kingdom Pseudomonadati; species Candidatus Zhuqueibacterota bacterium. The sequence continues at coordinate 58,302 of JAPDPQ010000031.1, forward strand.
CCACAAACAAATGCGCCAGCACCACATACCACATGCAGCTTAAAATTCAATCCAGTCCCTAAAATGTCCTCTCCCAACAACCCATATTCCTCAGCCTGACGGATGGCGATATTGATCCGTTGCACCGCTAAAGGGTATTCCATTCGAACGTAAATATAACCCTCATCAGCGCCGATCGCATAGGCACCGATAATCATCCCTTCCAGCACAGAATGTGGATCAGATTCCAGCACACTGCGATCCATGAACGCACCGGGATCGCCTTCATCCGCATTACAAATGATATATTTTTTATTGCCAGGAGATTTTCGGCATAATTCCCACTTAAGGCCTGTGGGGAACCCAGCTCCACCGCGACCCCTGAGCCCAGACGCTTTGATTTCCTCGATAATCTGCTCGGGGGTCATCTGGGTCAAAGCCTTAGCTAACGCTTCATATCCACCAAATGCAATGTATTCGTCAACCTTTTCAGGGTCTATCCTGCCCCGGTTTTTTAAGACAATCAATCGTTGATGCTTAAAGAACTCAATCTCACTCATGGTCGGAACCGGTTCCTTTGCCTTATCAGGAACATACATCAGCCGTTTGACCGGTCGGCCCTTGAGAAAATGCTCTGAAACAAGCTCCGGAATATCCTCTTCCCTTAGCTGTTGGTAAAAAATCCCCTCTGGTTGCACTACAGCAATAGGTCCGCGCTCACAAAATCCATTGCAACCTGTGGTAACGACAATGATTTCTTGATCCAAGCCTAGTTTCCTCAGTTCACCCTCTAGGGCGGCCTTCACTTGAAATGACCTATTCGAAACGCAACCAGTCCCAGCGCACATCAAAACATGAGTTCGATAGTGTCCCAAGTTCATCTCCTCATCTGATTTTTATATGAGAATAAAAGCCGTTATTAAGTGATTTTGGTGATTGGATTGAACGAATTTTCAGGTGCACATTGAAGCCTCAGCACCAGAGAATATAGTTATCGATCAATAAGTCCGTTCACTGCCGATGGCTAAGGCGTATTTTGATACAATATTGCCACCAATAATATGCTCATCAAAAATCTTTTTCACCTTCTCCTTGGTCAAATCTACGTATTTGACAGGCGGTTGGCCGAGCAATTCCACCGTAGCCATGGGCTCGCGGCTGCATAACCCAGCACATCCACTAGTGGTGACAATGACATCTTTAATTCCCCGAGACTCAATCTCGTTCATCACCGCCTCCATGATCTCACGAGCACCAGAGGCAATTCCGCATGTTCCCATGTGCACAGTAATCTTGGCTCTTCCATGCCCCTCGCGAAGTATCACCGTCCCTCGAGCCTGCTCTCGGATTCTTTTCAAATCTTCAATAGTTAGCTTTGGCATGGTTCGCTCCTTTATTCATCCTTGGCATTCAAAAAAAATAAAAGTGACCCTTAAAAACGACTCAAGTGAAACAGGGTCACACCTCGCAATATTATAATTATTGAGACGCTGCCGTGCCATTATCACTGTATTTGGCGAGAATCGCTGCAACCTTTTGAACCCGTGTGTTTCCGTGGTAATCCTGATCCACTACTACGATGGGGCCCAACGCACAAGCGCCCAAACAGTTCACTGTTTTAAGCGTAAACTGGTTATCCGGCGTCGTCTCCCCTGCTCTGATCCCTAGCCTTCGCTCTAACTCATCCAACACACGATGCGAACCCCTCACATGACACGCTGTTCCAAGACAGCATTGAATTAAATGCTTTCCTCGCGGTTTCAAACTAAAGGCATGATAGAATGAAGCAATGCTATAAATATCTATTAGTGGAATGTTTAATTTTTGTGCAACATAGCGGAGTGGTTGTTCAGGTAGGTAGTTATATTGGGCTTGAATCTCATGCAAAATTGAAATGATGCCAGCCCGGGTGCTTCCATTGGCTGCGATGATCTCATCTAATTTTGCCGTTTCCATGAATCACCCTTTCATTATTATGATTTCCTTGATTCCGGAAAAACATTATTAGGCGAATCACGGATAGTAGTATACAATTTTTTTTTAAAAGATGCAACGGTTTTTTTCAAAATTTTTAGCTCCATTTAGCGAGGTTTTTCCCTAGCTGATAGCACTGAGCCAGCAATTCTTGATTTTTCCTATAGTCCTCAGCAACGAATTCGAGCGGTAATTTCAGCTTTGTATATAGCTCCTGTAGCTGTCCTTCGGTCATTCGGACTTGATTGATCACAGCCAATCGAGTACCAACCACAACCGTTAGCCGGTTTTGTTCTCCCAATACCTCAATCATGAACTGGAACAAATCGATGATGGGTTGAGCATCATCTGGCGCAGGAGATCCAAGGCATAAGATCAAAACAAAATGCTTTCGCCATTGATGCCAGGGAGTGTGCTGCAATCCGCTTTCAGTGATGCGAACTTCCATAAACGACCGAAACCGATCCAATATTTTTTTCAGTGGAGCGGAAAGATGATGAAAATAAACTGGAGAACCGAATATGAGCGCATCTGACTCTATAATCTTTTGGCTCAGCTCTGGCCATTCATCATCTCGAAGAACACAATGGCGAACTAGATTACATTTCAGACAGCCTGTACAATATCGAATATTTGCCTGATAGGCGATAATTTGATCCACTTGAGCCCCGACATCGGTTGCACCGCGCATAACCTCCTGAAGCAATGCCGATGTATTGCCGTTACTCCGAGGACTCCCATTGAAAATCAGCACCTTCATATGTCTTTCCTTTTTCGGGTCAATCGATGGCCTCTGCTGGCAGATCCCAGCACGCTTAAACGGGAAAAATATGCCCTTACCCTTCATCAGCGTGTCCTTTTCAACGTCTCGCTAAATTAATCAAATTGCACTTCATTTTCAATCTTTTTATTTGAATCAACAAAGAGTTTGCACCCAACCAGAAAAACATTGACAATTCAGAATTATTTTTTTACTTTTGCTTGAAACGAATTCGATGTGCGGTAGATTAAGATGAACTCTTCGGGTCATTTTCTTGTGTTTTATTATGAGTCCTGATTGGCATTGGGGAATTATCGCTTGGATTCTTTCCTAACACAGTTTTTAAATTGAATCTTTAGGGGGCAAATAATCATGGCGGTAAGATTTATCCTTGGTCAAGGATTTGGATACCAAAAAAATCACCAGGTCCCTCGAAAATAAAATATGCATCGCTTATTTTAGGGTCTTTGAGATTGCATCGAAAAATCGATTTCTATAAAATCTCTTTTTGCACCAGTTAAATTTGAAAAGATAGATTCATTTTCAGATCTCCAGGTTAGGGTAATTTTGGTTTCGATAATTCCTATTTCTATTCCCCTTCTTATAGGTTACCGACCGGTATAGTTGAGATTGAGCTGCGCAAGAGATCAAATTATCAATGCGCGAATATGGAGGATAAAGTGGTTAGAACGTTGATCATGAACTTCGGAATATTGTTCTTCTTTGGTGGTTACAGCCTTTCCTCTTCCCAACCGAAACAAGCTTTTCCCACACCCAAAATCCCATTCAATCCCAAACATTATATCTGTTATCAAGCCAATTTTCCATTAAAAATCGATGGCAAGCTCGATGAACCCATCTGGCAGCAGGCCGACTGGACCGATGATTTCGTGGACATCGAAGGCGATCTGAAGCCCAGACCCCGCTTTCGCACTCGGGCTAAGATGCTGTGGGATGCGGACTATTTCTACGTCGCCGCTGAGCTGGAGGAGCCCGACATCTGGGCGACCTTGACTGAGCGGGATGCGGTGATTTTTTATGACAATGATTTTGAGATCTTCATCGATCCTGACGGTGATACGCACGAGTATTATGAGTTCGAGATGAATGCCTTCAACACGGTCTGGGACCTGCTATTGATCAAGCCGTATCGAGACGGCGGGCCTGCGGTGAATGCCTGGGATATACAGGGATTGAAAACAGGCGTTTTTATCGATGGAACGATCAATCAGCCTGGGGATCGGGATAAATTCTGGTCGGTGGAAGTTGCCCTGCCGTGGCAGGTGCTCAAGGAATGTGCCCATCGGGATACGCCACCGAAAAATGGCGATCAGTGGCGGGTCAATTTCTCACGGGTGGAATGGCAGGTGGAAGTGAGCGATGGCAAGTACCGCAAGGTCGTCAATCCTGCCACGGGCAAGCCGTTTCCAGAGGACAACTGGGTTTGGTCGCCGCAGGGATTGATCAATATGCACTACCCCGAGATGTGGGGCTTTGTGCAATTCTCCGATAAAATCGCTGGTCAGGAGAAGGATGAATTTCAATTTGATCCAAAAGAAACGGCCAAATGGACGTTGAGGCAGATTTATTATCAGGAGCGAAATTATTTCGAGCAATTGGGTAGATACACTGATGAATTATCCAAATTGAATTTAAAGAAAGCGGATCTGAATTTGCCAAGCACGATTCATACAACCCCGAATCTGTTTGAAGCAACCTTAAAAACAGGGGAACAGGAAATACGGATTACGCAGGATGGCAGAACGATGATAAAATAGCTCTGCAGATTTAAAAATAAAACCCATTCAAAAGTAAGATTTAAAAATGGTCTCAGAAATGAAAGGTCTCAGAAAAAAAAATTAAAATCCAATTCTATGGCCTTTCATTTCTGTGACCAAATTGAACAGGCCTCAGAATTGAAAGGTCTCAGAAAAAAACAGAATCCAATTCTGTGGCCTTTCAATTCTAAAACTCGTGTTCTGCAATGTTAAAATTTGATTGTCATTCCGAACGGAGCGCAGCGGAGTGAGGAATCTTGATATTAATTAAACAAGCAGATTCCTCGCTTCGCTCGGAATGACCTTTCCTTCTGGTTATTAGAATCCTACTGATTCCATCGCTTGGAGCGATGGCATCAGTAACCAATTCTGTGTCCTTTCATTTCTGTGACCAAATTGAACTGGTCTCAGAAATGAAAGGTCTCAGAAAAAAACCTAAAATTCAATTCTGTGGCCTTTCATTTCTGTGACCACCAATCATTTAGGAGGTGACCTTGAATCTGACCTGGCTGGATTGGGCAATTGTGGCATTCATTCTCACGTTTCTGATCAGCTTCGTGATCATCAGTAAAAAATACATGCAGAGCGTGGCTGATTTTCTCTCAGCGGGACGCTCGGCAGGGCGCTATCTGGTGAGCGTGGGCCAATACATGGCGGGGCTCGGCTCCATCACCATCGTCGCCAACTTCGAGATGAACTACGTGGCTGGATTCGCCATGACCTGGTGGGGGTTCATCATGGGCGTAGTCGTTTTGATCCTGACGGTTTCAGGCTGGGTCGTCTATCGCTTCCGCCAGACCCGTGCCCTGACCATGGCGCAATTTTTTGAAATCCGTTACAGCCGCAATTTCAGAATCTTTGCGGGAATGCTCGCCTTCCTGTCGGGCATCATCAATTTTGGCATCTTCCCCGCCGTGGGCGCTCGGTTTTTCATCTACTTTTGTGGCTTGCCACAGACCATTCCCATTTTTGGCATTGACATCTCGACCTTCGCCCTGATCATGATCATCATCTTGGGGCTGGCGCTGTTCTTCGTGTTCTCTGGCGGGCAAATTGCCGTGATGATCACCGACTTTTTGCAGGGGACATTTGTCAACATCGTTTTCATCACCATTCTCATCTATTTGATGCTGACGATTGACTTCTCAAAGATTTTCGAAGCACTCCAAAGCGCCCCAGTCGATAAGTCCCTCATCAATCCGTTCAAAACCAGCAAGGTCGAAGGATTCAATATCTGGTATTTTTTGATCGGCGTGTTCGGTGCCATTTACAGCACTCTGTCCTGGCAGGGGACGATGGCCTACAATGCTTCGGCCAAAAGCGCCCATGAGGCGAAGATGGGTAGCGTGCTTTCTAACTGGCGGGGCATTCCCATGTCGCTGCTGTTTCTGTTTGTTCCCGTCTGCGCCTACACAATCATGCACCATCCTGACTTTCTGAATCATGCCACGGCGGTCAATTCGGTATTGAGCACGGTCGATTCCAGAGCCGTCCAGAGCCAGTTGACCGTGCCGTTGGTGCTGACCAGGCTCTTCCCCATCGGGCTCATGGGCGCATTTACCGCCGTGATGCTGGCGGCCTCCATCGGCTGCATCGATACCTATCTGCATTCGTGGGGCAGTATCTTTATCCAGGATGTGATTCTGCCGTTGCGGAATAAGCCGCTCCCCAAAGAGCAGCACATTCGTGCCCTGCGGCTGTCGATCTTTGGCGTGGCGGTGTTCATCTTTTTGTTCAGTTTGCTATTTCAGCAGAGCGAATATATCCTCATGTTTTTCGCCATCACGGGCGCCATTTATGCAGGAGGCTCAGGTTCCGTCATCATTGGCGGACTGTATTGGAAGCGGGGCACCACCGCTGCCGCCTGGGCGGCCATGATCACAGGTTCATCCATCGCCGTCAGCGGG